>NZ_JBEYTW010000013.1:0-148053 GCF_040643275.1 Spirillospora sp. NPDC047418 | reverse complement strand
TCGGCGCCACCCTCTACACGAAGCCCCCGGGGGAGGTCCCGCCCATCCCGGGGTGCGCGCCCGCGCACTTCATGGTGGCGCGCGCCAAGGACAACGATCAACGAGGGGTGGAGCTGCGGTCAGACGACCTGCTCGACCTTCTTCGGCTCGCGGAGGGCCTCGCCGACCGTGCAGTACCGCGCGTGGACGCGTGCGGCGACGGCCTTCAGGACGTCCTCGGCCTCGTCGTCGCCCTCGGGGAGTTCGACGTCGTAGGTGAGCGTGATCGTGCCCAGCGTGCTCGTCGCGACCTTGTCGGCCTGGACGGTCGCGGCGAGCCGCGCCATCCGGTGCCCGCGCTGCGCGGTCAGCGGCTCGACGGTCACCAGCTCGCAGCCGCCGAGCGCCGCCAGCAGCAGCTCGACGGGACTGAACACTCCGTCGGTGTCGCCGTCGCCGATGGCGACCTTCGCGCCCCGCGCGTTGACGGCCTGGAACCCGTCCTCGGTGCGCTCGACCCTGACCTCGGCCATGCCATCCCCTTTGATCGTCCGGTGATCGTCCGGTGTTCGCCACCTGAACACGGCGTCCCGGGGCGTTCTTCCCCGGCCTCCCGCGACCGATTCACCGGCGCCCCGCCGATGGGTTTCACCGGCGGCCACGGGGTACCCGGCGCGTGAAGGCGGCGGCGGGTGCGCGCCGCCGGAGAACCGGCATCATCGATTCAGGGGGACCGATGGGTCACATCAAGACTCGCGACGGCACGGAGCTCTACTACAAGGACTGGGGGCAGGGGCAGCCGGTCGTCTTCAGCCACGGATGGCCGCTGAACGCCGACGCGTGGGACGACCAGATGATGGCGGTCGCCGGCGCCGGCTACCGCGCCATCGCGCACGACCGCCGCGGGCACGGCCGCTCGTCCCAGCCCTGGCGGGGCTACGACTTCGACACCTTCGCCGACGACCTCAGCGACCTGATCGACGCGCTCGGCGTGTGGGACGTCGTCCTGGTCGCGCACTCGATGGGCGCCGGGGAGGTGGCCCGCTACATCGGCCGGCACGGCACGAGCCGGGTGTCGAAGGCGGTGCTGCTGTCGGGGATCCCGCCGTTGATGATGCAGAGCGACGCCAACCCCGCGGGGGTGCCCGCGCAGGCGTTCGAGGACATCAAGAAGGGCATCCTGAACGAGCGGTCGCAGTTCTGGAAGGACGTCTCCGAAACGTTCTTCAGCACCAACAGGCCCGGCACCGGCGCCACCCAGGGCAACCGGGACGCGTTCTGGTTCATGGCGATGCAGGAGAGCGTCAAGGCGGGCGTCGACTGCGTGACCGCGTTCGCCGAGACCGACTTCACTGAGGACCTGCGCCGGTTCGACGTCCCGACGCTCATCGTGCACGGCGACGACGACCAGATCGTCCCGATCGACGCGACCGGCCGCAAGTCCGCCGAGATCGTCCCCGACGCCACGCTGAAGGTGTACGAGGGCGGCTCGCACGGCCTGGCGATGGTGCCGGGCTACAAGGAGCGCTTCAACCAGGACCTGCTGGAGTTCCTCGCGGGCTGACGGGCCGGTGACGGCTCGGGGCGGGGCTCAGGTCCCGAGCCGTTCCCGCTCCTCCTCGACGATCCGCCGGGCGAGGGCCTGCTCGGAGACGTCCACCGCGTCCGGCGTCTGCTCGGCCAGGTCGCTGCGGCGCGCGTACTGGTCGAAGAGCATGCTCTTGACCTGGAGGATCTCCAGCATCCGCTCGTCGACGCTGCCGGGCGTCAGCAGCCGGTGCACCTGCACGGTGCGCACCTGCCCCATCCGGTGGGCGCGGGCGATCGCCTGCGTCTCCATGGTCGGCTTCACCTGCGGCTCGCAGAGGATCACCACGGACGCCGCCTGCAGGTTCAGGCCGACCCCGCCCGCCTGGATCTGCGCCAGCAGGACGGCGTGCCCGGGGTCGGCGGTGAACGCGTCCACGATCTCCTGCCGCCGGGCCGGCGGCGTGCCGCCCGCGATCGGGCCGCGCGCCTCGGGGCCGAGCGCGTCCTGGACGGTTGCGAGGACGTCCCGGAAGTAGGAGAACACCACGACCTTCAGGTCGTTCTCGGCCGCCTCGTCCACCACCTCCCTCAGCCGGTCGAGTTTCGCCGACTTCTTCGGGACGGCGTACGCGGCCCGGCGCATCGCCATGAAGTTGCCGTCCGCGACGGCCCGCCGGTAGGCCGCCGCGTCGGCCCGGCTGAACTCCTCCAGCTCGTCCACGTGCACGACCTCGGGCAGCTCGACGAGCACGTCCCGCTGGTTGCGGCGCAGGTAGACGGGGGCGACCGCCGCCCGGAACGCCCGCGCACCGAGCGCCGCGTCGCTCGGCCGGACACGCTCGGCCACCTCCGGGCGCAGGTGCGCCACGAGGCTGCGGAACTCCTCGACCCGGTTCTCCATCGGCGTCCCGGTCAGGAACAGGACGTTCTCCGTCCGCCGGCACCACCGCGCGACGGCCTGCGCGCGCCGCGTCTCGTGGTTCTTGGCGTAGTGGGCCTCGTCCACGACGAACATCCCGACCCCGACGTCCGGGGGGACGTTCAGGGAGTGCAGCGTCGAGAGGGTCGTGACGGCGATGCCGCCGTCCCCGGCCCACTTCCGCAGCGCCGCCGCGCGCCCCGGGCCGTGCAGCGGATGCGCGGCCATCGTGCTCCGCGTCTCGATCTCCCGCACCCAGTTGATCAGCACGCTCGCCGGGCACGCCACCAGGAAGTGCGTCGCCCCCTCGGCCCGCAGATGGGCGATCGCGGCGATCGCCTGGATCGTCTTGCCCAGCCCCATCTCGTCGCCCAGGATCACCCGCCGCTGGACGAGCGCGAACCGCGCCCCGAACGACTGGTACCCGCGCAGCGACACCCGCCGGAACGCGTCGTCCAGCGGCTGCGCCTTGACCCGCGCGGCGAGGTCGCCCGGCAGGAACCCTTCGGCGGCGTCCCACTCGGGCCCGGCCGCCGCGAGCTCCGCCAGCAGCGTCTGGTAGTCGGACGCCCGCAGCTCGAAGTCGATCCACGCCTCGTCCGGGGAGGCGTGCGGCCGGAGCAGGTCCACGGACGCCTGCGACATCAGCAGCCGGACGTCCCGCGCCTGCTCCGCCCGGACCGCCTCCGCCAGCTCGCCGACCGCCTGCCGGGCCCGCTCCCGCGTCACCGGCCGCGCGAAGACCCGCCGCCACCACGACCCGGCCGGCCGCGCGTCGTGCACCAGCGGCGCGAACCGCTCCTCGACGTCCTCGGCGGCGGCCCGCGCCTTCGGCAGGTCCGGTCCCGCGTTCACCAGGCGGTGCAGCGCGACGACGACGGGCGTCATCGCCTCGTCCCGCCGGTCGACGTCGATCCGGACCATCGCCGACCGCTCCGCCGCCTCCGCCAGGCTGCCCGCCGCCGCGTGCAGCTGCCGCGCCGTCTGCGGGCCGATCCCCGGTAGCAGCTGGAGCCGGTAGGGAGTCGCCGCCAGGACGTCCGCGACGCTGGCGAACCCCGCGTCCTCCAGCGGCCCGAGCCGCAACCGCCCGTCCGTGACGTCCTTCAGCCGCTCCAGCGGGATCGACCCGAGCTGCTCCCGCGCCGCCTCGGCCCGCGGCGGCGCCAGCGCCGCGTGCACGTCCGCGAGCGCGCCCCGGTGATCGGCGATCAGCTCGCGAGCGGCGCCGAGCAGCGCGTACCCGTCCCGCAGGACGCCCTTGGCCTCGTCCGTCATCCCGCTCCCAACCACGCACTCAGCCACATGATGCCAGCGCCCTGAGACGATCCCCCTCGCCCGCGCTACCCGGCCCCCTCGCCGGCGCGCCCCGCGGCCCCGTCCTCGACCGGCAGGACGGCGCGCCCGAGCGGACGGCGCCCACCCCCTCCGGAAAGCCCCCCGCAACGACCGGCGACAATCCCCGCATCCCGCCCTCCGAGCCCCATAATGCAGCGCCCCCACCCCCATTCGCTGGGAATCCGACACCATCCACGCCTAGCCTGAAAAGCGACGCGACTCTCAGGAAGAGGTGCAGGGCCTTGAACGAGCGGAGCATCGATCCTGCGGACCCGGACCTTACGGTGGGGCAGCGCATCCGTTGCTACCGGGAGCGGCGCGGGATGTCGCGCGAAGTCCTCGGCGGCCTCATCGGCAGGAACGCGCGGTGGGTCAAGGCCGTGGAGCGCGGTGAGATCGGGCAGCCCAAGCTCCCGACGCTGCTCAACCTCGCCGAGGCCCTCAGACTGCGGGACGTCGGCAGGCTGACCGGTGGAGAGCCGCTGCCGATGCGCATGTTCCGCGGCCCCGGCCACCCGGCGCTCAACGACGTCCGCGACGCGATCAATGCGGTGGCGGTGTCGATGACGGGCCCGCCGAGCCCCTTGGAGCACCTGCAGGCCCGCCTGGACGCGTGGGACGTCTGGGGTCGGGGGGCTGGTGAGGGTGGGGTGACGGACGACCGCGAGCGGGCGATCCGGCATGTCCACGAGGCGCTGCGCGGCCTGGAGACCAGCGCGTCCGGAAAAGTGCGGCACGTCGCCCTCGCGCCGGACGGCACCGCCGCCTACATCGACCTCCGCACGGTCGGCGAAGCGTGGCGCGACGCGATCACCGGCACCGTTCGTCATCTGGCGCGCGGAGTGAACGCCACCGACCACCTCGACCGCCTCCGCGAAACCCTGGAAGCGGTCGTACTGTTCGGCGACGTTGGTGGGGACCTGTTCCGCGGCGACGACCTTGATGCCCATGCGCATGTCTCGCGGTCGCGGCTTCCCGTGCTTGCCCGTTCACGGCGACGCTGCCTGTGGTGTAGACCGCGTCCTTCAAAAAGGCCGGGTCGCTTCTACGCGTTCGGGGCGGGGGGCTGCCCTACGAGCATGAGGAGGGTTTCGGTCAGTTCGGTGATGGCGGTGGCGCGGGCCGGCTCGGGGAGGCGGGTGCACCAGGAGGGGGCCTGGCTCATGGCGGCGTGCATGCACTGGAGCGTGGTGCCGATGCCGGTCACCGTGAACTCGCCGGAGCGGACGCCCTCCTCGATGACCGTGCGGAAGACCTCGTTGTGGCGGCGGCGCATGTCCTTGATGCGGGCGGCGGTGTCGGCGGGCCAGTCGCGGGGGACGAGGAAGAGGCGCAGCGCGGCCGGGTACTCGCGGACGGCGATGCTGATGTGCTCGTGCAGGAGCGCGCGCAGGCGGTCGGCCGGGCTTCCGGTCCGGGCGGCGGGGAGGTGCTCCAGGCGGTCGGTCCAGTCGTTGCCGAGCGACTCGATCGCGGCGGTGCCGAGTTCGTCCTTGCTGCGGAAGTAGTAGTAGAGCGAGCCCTTGGTGACGTCCAGCCGTTCGGCGACGTCCTCCAGGCTGACCGCGTCGTAACCGCGCTCGCCGAAGAGTTCGGCGGCGGTCGTGAGGATCTCCTTGGTGCGGCGGCCGCGCCGCCGCTGCACCCGGCCCGAGCCGGGGCCGTCCGCGAGCGTCTGCCTGCCGCTGGTCAACGCCGCCCTCCTCCTGAGGATTGACCCGAGGGTAGCAGTTTGACTCCTGGGCCGAGTATTGACCCTGGAGTCAAAGTTTGCCACCTTGATCAATGGAGGGCTCATGGACTTCGCGTTCGATGCCGAGGAAGAGGCGTACCGGCTGGAGGTGCGGCGGTTCGCCGCCCGTGCGCTGGCGCCGCACTACCAGGCCGACGACCGGGCCGGGCGGCTGCGGGACGGGCTGGTCGCCCAGCTGGCGGAGATGGGCCTGACCGGGCTGCGCGTGCCGGTGCGGCACGGCGGGCAGGGCGCCGGCGCGGTCGTCGCGGGCATGGCGGCCGAGGAGGTCGGGCGCGCCGACGTGAACGCCACCTATGTGATCGTGCTGACCGCACTGATCAGCGACATCCTGGTGCGGAACGGGACCGAGGAGCAGTGCGCAACCTGGCTGCCGCCGATCGCCGGGGGCCGGGTCCTGCCGGCCCTGTGCGTGACCGAGCCGGAGCACGGGACCGACGCGGGGAACCTGGAGATGAGCGCGCGTCCCGACGGGGACGGGTGGCGGCTGCACGGCGAGAAGACCTCGATCACCCTCGGCACGGACGCGGACACGGCCGTCGTCCTGGCGCGCACCGGCGGGGCCGGGCCGCGCGGCGTGAGCGCCTTCTACGTCGGCCTCGACGACCGGTACGTCTCCCGGGCGCGGTTCGACGATCTCGGCGGCCGGTCGATCGGCCGGGCGTCGCTGCACTTCGACGGGCTCCCCGTCGACGCCGGGCGGATGATCGGACGCCCCGGAGACGGCTTCGTGTCCGTCATGCAGGGCTTCGACTACTCGCGCGCGATCATCGGGCTCGCCTGCCTCGGCGCCGCCGCCGCGTCGCTGGACGAGGCCGTGGCGTGGGCGCGCGAGCGGGAGGCGTTCGGCCGGCCGATCGGGCGGTTCCAGGGCGTGTCGTTCCCGCTGGCCGAGCAGTCCGCCTACCTGCGCGGGGCGCGGCACGTCTGCTACGAGGCGCTGTGGCGCAAGGACGCCGGGCTCGACCACGGCGCCGAGGCCGCCATGGCGAAGTTCTGGGCGCCGAAGCTCGCCGCCGAGATCGTCCACCAGTGCCTGCTGACGTTCGGGCATTCCGCGTACTCCACCGGCAACCCGATCGGGCAGCGGCTGCGGGACGTGATCGGGCTGGAGATCGGCGACGGCACCGCGCAGGCGTCCAAGCTCGTGATCGCGCGGCACCTGCTCGGCCGCGCCTACGCCCCGTGACATCCGGAGTGCGGCGCACTCCCCGACCGTGAGGACCAGCGATGGGAAGACTGCAGGGCAGGACCGCGATCGTGACCGGCGCCGGCCGGGGCATCGGGCGGGCGATCGCGGAGAAGCTCGCCGCCGAGGGCGCGCTGCTCGTGGCCACCGACATCGACGAGGCCGCCGCCAAGCAGACCGCCGCCGACCTCGGCGGGGACGCGATCGGGATCCGCACCGACGTCACGTCCCGGGAATCGGTGGTCGCGACGGTCGGCAAGACCCTCGCGCGGTTCGGCCGGATCGACGTGCTCGTCAACAACGCGGGATGGGACGTGGCAGGCCCCTTCGTCGACTCCGACCCGGCCGACTGGGACCGCATCATGGCGGTCAACCTCTACGGCGTCCTGCACGCCTGCCACGCGGTGCTGCCGGTCATGGCGGCGCAGAAGTCCGGCGCGGTGGTGAACATCGGCTCGGACGCGGGACGGGTCGGCTCGTCCGGGGAGGCCGTCTACTCTGCGGCCAAGGGCGGGGTGATCGCGTTCACCAAGACGCTCGCCCGCGAGCAGGCCCGGTACCGGGTGCGGGCCAACTGCGTGTGCCCCGGCCCCACCGACACCGCGCTGTTCGCCTCGATGGGCGGGGACGACCCCAGGCTGCGCGAGGCGCTCGTCCGGGCGATACCGTTCCGCCGGCTGGCCGAACCCGCCGACATCGCCGCGGTGGTGGCGTTCCTGGCGTCCGACGAGGCCGGCTTCGTGACCGGGCAGACCGTCAGCGTCAGCGGCGGCCTGACCATGAGCTGACGCCCACCGAGAACCGAAGAGGGAAGAGATGGACTACACCGGATACGAGCAGCTGCGGTTCGAGCGGCGCCCCAACGGCGTCCTGCTGATCACGATGGACCGGCCCGACAAGTACAACGCCGCGGACGAGGGCATGCATGGCGAGCTGGCGCGCGTCTGGAAGGACGTGGCCGCCGACCCCGGCACCAGGGTCGCGGTGGTCACCGGGGCGGGGAGGGCGTTCTCCGCCGGGGGAGACCTCGCCATGGTCGAACGGATGACCGGCGACCACGACCGCGTGTCGCACATGCTGGCGGAGATGGGCGACCTCGTCTACAACATCATCAACTGCGAGAAGCCGGTGGTGTCGGCGATCAACGGGGTCGCGGTCGGCGCCGGGACGGTGGTGGCGCTGCTCGCCGACATCTCCATCTGCGCGCTCGACGCCAAGATCGGCGACGGGCACGTCAAGCTCGGCGTCGCCGCCGGGGACCACGCGGCGATCATCTGGCCGCTGCTCGCCGGCATGGCCAAGGCCCGCTACCACCTGCTGACCGGCGAGATGATCGACGGCGCCGAGGCCGAGCGGATCGGGCTGGTCAGCAAGGCCGTCCCGCGCGAGGAGGTGCTGCCGGAGGCGCTGCGCGTCGCCGAGACCCTCGCGACCGGCTCCCAGCCGGCGATCCGCTGGACCAAGCGCGCCCTCAACGGCTGGCTGCGGATGGCCGGTCCGATCTTCGAGCAGTCCGCCGCCTACGAGATGCTCGGCTTCCTCGGACCCGACGTCGTCGAGGGGGCCGCCGCGCTCCGCGAGAAGCGCGCGCCCCGTTTCCCGTCCGCCCCGCCGACGACCACCTGACGCCCCGAGGAGGGCAGCGATGACGGGTTACGATCCGACCGCGTACCAGCGGTACTTCGAGCACGAGTTCACCTACCTCGCCGGATTCCGCCGCAACACCCACCGCTACGCGCGCCGCACCGCCCTGTACGACCCCGCCACCGGCACCGGCCTCACCTACGCCGAGCTGGGCGCCCTGGTGGACCGGCTGGCCACCGGCCTCGCGGACGCCAGCGTCGGACCGGGCGACACCGTCGTCTACCAGCTCTGCAACGGGCCGGAGTTCGCGCAGCTCTACCTGGCCGCCCAGGCGTGCGGCGCGATCGGCTCGCCGGTGAACTTCCGGCTCGCTCCGGGCGAGACCGCCTTCGTGCTGGACGACAGCAGGCCGGCGGTGTTCGTGTACGACACCGCGTTCACCGACCAGGCGAGCGCGGCACTGGAGCGGGCCGGGCATCGTCCCTCGCTGATCGCGGCCGTCGGGGACGGGACGCCGCTGCCCGGCGCGGTCCCCTTCGCCGGCCTCTATGCCGCGGAACCGCGTCCTCTCCCGGGCACCGGGTCGACCTGGGCGGAGACCACCCGGCTCTACACCTCCGGCACGACCGGCATGCCGAAGGGCGTCCCGGTGAACAGCATCGCCGAGGTGCTGACCGCGCACGACGTCATCATGCACTTCCCGCTCACGCCCGAGGACCGCACGCTGAACATGACGCCCTGGTTCCACCGCGGCGGCCTGTACTCCGGCGGCCCGAACCCGGCCTTCTACGCCGGCGCGCAGGTGGTGCCGCTGCGCGTGTTCGACCCGGACCGCTGCCTCGACCTCGTCGAGACGCTCGGGCTGACCTACCTGATCGGCGCCCCGACCAACCTGGCGATGCTGGCGCGCGCGCAGACCGAACGCGCCCGGGACCTGTCCACCCTGCGGGGCATCGTCACCATGGGAGCCCCGCTGGAACGCGAGGCGTGCCTGCACTACCAGAAGACCCTGACCCCGCGGATCTTCAACGGGTACGGCACCACCGAGGCGTTCTGGAACACCTTCCTGCGCCCCGCCGACCTGCCCGAGCACGCGGGCAGCGCCGGCCGCGCCTGCACCGACGACGACGTCGCCGTGGTCAGGGTCTACGACGACCGGCTCGCCGAGCCGGACGACCACGTCGCCCGCGACGGCGCCGAGGTCGGCGAGGTGATCGTCCGGTCGCCCAAGTGCGGGCAGGCGTACGCGGGCGCCGCGGACCGGCAGGCCCGCAGGTTCCACCGCGGCTGGCTCTACATCGGCGACCTGGCCACCTGGGACGCCGACGAGTACGTCACGATCGTCGGGCGCAAGGACGACATGATCATCTCCGGTGGGGAGAACGTCCATCCCGTCCAGGTCGAGGAGGCGCTCAACGGGCACCCGGCCGTCGCCGACAGCCTCGTGGTGGGCGTCCCGGACGAGAAGTGGGGCCGGCGGGTCGTCGCCTACGTCGTGCGGGCGGACACGCCGGACGGCGCCGCGCTGACCGCCGCCGACTGCGACCGGCACTGCCGCGAGCACCCGATGCTCGCGCCGTACAAGCGTCCGCGCGCGTACCGGTTCGTGGACGCGCTGCCGCTCACCGCCACCGGCAAGAAGATCCACTACCGGGCCCGCGAGCAGGCCGCCGCCGACATGGCGAACGGCCTGTTCGACACACCCGCGCCCACACCCTGAAAGAAGCACGCCGGCCCCGTGGGAAGCGGGGCCGGCGCGCTCCTGCGGCCGATCAGATGTCGTAATACAGCTCGAACTCGTGCGGGTGGGGGCGGAGGCGGATCGGGTCGATCTCGAACTCGTTCTTCATCGTGATCCAGGTCTCGATGAGGTCCGGGGTGAAGACGCCGCCTTCGAGGAGGTAGTCGTGGTCGGCCTCCAGGGCCGCGAGGACCTCCGGCAGGGAGCCGGGGACCTGCGGGATCGCGCGGGCCTCCTCGGGCGGGAGCTCGTAGAGGTCCTTGTCGACCGGCTCGGCCGGCTCGATCTTGTTGCGGATGCCGTCCAGGCCCGCCATCAGCATGGCGGAGAACGCCAGGTACGGGTTGCAGGACGGGTCCGGGACGCGGAACTCGACGCGCTTGGCCTTCGGGTTCGAGCCGGTGATCGGGATGCGGATGCAGGCCGAGCGGTTCCGCTGGGAGTACACCAGGTTGACCGGCGCCTCGTAGCCGGGGACGAGGCGGTGGTAGCTGTTCACGGTCGGGTTGGTGAACGCCAGCAGGGACGGGGCGTGCCGCAGCAGGCCGCCGATGTAGTAGCGGGCGTTGTCGGACAGGCCCGCGTAGCCGACCTCGTCGTAGAAGAGCGGCGCGCCGTCCTTCCAGAGGGACTGGTGGCAGTGCATCCCGGAGCCGTTGTCGCCGAAGATCGGCTTCGGCATGAACGTGACGGTCTTGCCGGCGGCGCGCGCGACGTTCTTGACGATGTACTTGTAGAGCTGGAGCTGGTCGGCCGTCTTCAGCAGCGTGTCGAAGCGGAAGTCGATCTCGGCCTGGCCGGCGGTGCCGACCTCGTGGTGCTGCATCTCGACGTGGATGCCGACGTTCAGCAGCTGCGACACCATCTCCGAGCGCAGGTCGGTGTAGTGGTCCATCGGCGGGACGGGGAAGTAGCCGCCCTTGTAGGGGGGCTTGGCGCCGAGGTTGCCGCCGGGCTCCTCGCGGCCGGTGTTCCAGGCGCCCTCGACCGAGTCGAGGTAGTAGTAGCCGGCGTTCTGCCTCGTCTCGAAGCGGACGTCGTCGAAGATGTAGAACTCGGCCTCGGGGCCGAAGTAGCAGGTGTCGGCGATGCCGGTGCCGCGCAGGTAGTCCTGCGCCTTCTTCGCCACGTTGCGCGGGTCGCGGCTGTAGGGCTCGCCGGTCAGCGGGTCGTGGACGAAGAAGTTCAGGTTCAGGGTCTTGTGCTGCCGGAACGGGTCGACGACGGCGGTGGTCGGGTCCGGGAGCAGGAGCATGTCCGACTCGTGGATCTCCTGGAAGCCGCGGACGGACGAGCCGTCGAACATCAGCCCCTCGGTGAAGACGCTCTCGCCGAAGCTCTCCACCGGGAAGGTGAAGTGCTGCATCTTGCCGGGCAGGTCCACGAACCGGCAGTCGACGAACCGCACGTCCTCGTTCCTGATATAGCTCAGGACCTCTTCGGCGCTGCTGAACATCCGGCCTCCTCAAGGCGCATCTCGGCTATGCCGGAAAGCTACGGCGGCGCCGTTTCCCGGCCGTGTCCCATATGTTTCCGCTGTGTTACGCATCACTCCCGGCCGGTGCGGCGCAGGCGCGGCGGAACCCCGCGGGAGACGGGATAGCGTAGGAGGCATGAGCAGTGGTAAAGGGCGGCAGCAGGCCGCCGGGCGGCCGCGGTGGACGCAGACGTGGCTGAGCGGGGCCGGGGCGGCGGGCGCCGAACTCGGCCGGCCCGGCGAGCGGCTCGGGCTGCCCGACAGCGGCAGCGGCGCCGTCGCCTCCTACGGCCGGCGGCTCGTCGCGCTGTTCCTCGACTGGGCCCTGTCGATGCTGGTCGCGAGCCTGCTGGCGCGCGGGCTCGGCTGGGAGGCCGACGAGCGCAGCCTGGCGACGCTGGGCATCTTCGGGCTGCAGGCGTGGCTGCTGACCGCGCTGCTCGGCGTGACGATCGGCAAGCGGCTGTGCGGCATCCGCGTCATGCGGCTGGACGGGCGGTCCTTCGTCGGGCTCGGCTGGGGCCTGGCCAGGGCGGCGCTGCTCCTGCTCGTCCTGCCCGCGCTGTTCTGGGACCGCGACTACCGCGGCATGCACGACCGGGCCGCCAACACGGTCGTCGTCAACATCTAGGCGTCGGCCTCCGCGCGCCGGCCCCGCGCCGGTGTTCGGGCGCCGGCATTCGGGCCGGAACGAGAAAAGCGCCCTCGCGGGGGCGCTTTGCTCATTTCTCAGCCGGCTTCCGCAAGCGGTTCGTGCTCAGCGCATCTTCGGCTTCGGGCCCTTCGGCATCTTCGCGCCCCTCGGGATCGGCCCCTTCGGCATCTGCATCGACCGGGGGAGCGCCTGGAGCCGGTCGTTCAACTCCGCCACCTGCCCCTTGGTGAGGTTGCGGGGCAGCTTCATCAGGTGCCGCTGCAGCTTGTCCACCGGGATCTGGCCCTCGTCCTCGCCGACCTGCACGTCGTAGATCGGGACCTGCTGGGCGGCGCGGGAGATGCGCTTCTTCTCGGCGCCGAGCAGCGGGCCGACGCGGTTGCGGGGGCCCTCCGACACCAGGATCACGCCCGGACGCCCCACCGCCCGGTGCACCATGTCGAGGTTGCGGTTGCCGCTGACGGCCTCGGTGACCGTCCAGTTGCCGCGCATGTTCTTCAGGATCGCGGCGGCCGCGCCCGGCTGCCCGGCGATCACCTTGTACTGCGCGCGCTGCGCCAGCTGGCCGAAGACGATCAGGCCGACCGCGAGCCCCGCCAGGACCCCCAGCGGGACGAAGAACCACAGCTGGCCGGCGAGCAGCCCGATGACGATGACGACCACCAGGGTGCCGATCGCCGAGGCGAACACGATCGGCAGCGCCTTCGGGTCGGCCTGCCGGAGCACCTGGGCGACCATGCGGATCTGCTTGAGACGGCCCGGACGCTCCTGGGCACCGTCCGTGGGCTTTTTCGACATGAATCCAAGGATAGTCCGGTCGGCCGCCTGACCCGACAGCCCCCGCCGGGCCGCCGCTACGCGCGCGCCTCGATCGCCTGCTTGTAGAGGCGCCCGGCGCGGTAGCTGGACCGGACGAGCGGCCCGGACATGACGCCCGCGAAGCCGATCTCCTCCGCCTCCGCCGACAGCTCGACGAACTCCTCCGGCTTGACCCACCGCTCCACCGGGTGGTGGCGCGGGCTCGGCCGCAGGTACTGGGTGATCGTGATGAGCTCGCAGCCGGCCTCGTGCAGGTCGCGCAGCGCCTGCGAGACCTCCTCGCGGGTCTCGCCCATGCCGAGGATCAGGTTCGACTTGGTGACGAGCCCGTCCTCGCGCGCCTTGGTGAGGACCTCCAGGGACCGCTCGTAGCGGAACCCGGGCCGGATCCGCTTGAAGATCCGCGGGACGGTCTCCACGTTGTGCGCCAGCACCTCCGGCCGGGTCGAGAAGACCTCGGCGATCTGCTCGGGCACGTTGTTGAAGTCGGGGATGAGCAGTTCGACGCCGCAGCCGGGGACCGCCGCGTGGATCTGCCGGACGGTCTCCGCGTACAGCCACGCGCCGCCGTCGTCCAGGTCGTCGCGGGCGACGCCGGTCACGGTCGCGTACTTCAGGCCCATCGTGGCGACGGACTCGGCGACGCGGCGCGGCTCGTCCCGGTCGAGGGCCTTCGGCCTGCCGGTGTCGATCTGGCAGAAGTCGCAGCGCCGGGTGCACTGGTCGCCGCCGATGAGGAACGTGGCCTCGCGGTCCTCCCAGCACTCGTAGATGTTGGGACAGCCGGCCTCCTGGCACACCGTGTGCAGGCCCTCGGATTTCACCAGGCCGCTGAGCTCGCGGTACTGCGGGCCCATCTTCAGCCGCGTCTTGATCCAGTCGGGCTTGCGCTCGATGGGGGTCTGGCTGTTGCGCGCCTCGACGCGCAGGAGCTTGCGTCCCTCAGGTGTCACCGTCGTCACGCGTCCCAGACTACGTCGCGATCTCCGGTGCGGCACACCGCCCGGGGCGCCGTCCGGCGGCCCCGGCGAGCAGGGCCTCAATGCCGTATCGGAGCGATCTCGAACGTATGACAGTACCCCGATCGCACAACCGATTCGCGTGTTTCGGCCATGGTCGACAGTGGATCTCTCTAGGGTGACTCCCTGTCGTCACGCAACAGCGTTAGCAGGAGGACCGCAGTGGGTCTGGCAATGTCGTACCTTCGGGTGCCGCCGGTGCTGGAGGGTGAGCCGGATCCCGGCCGCGTCGCCCGCCACATCTTCGGTGCCGCCGACTGGCGCCGCCGCGGCGCGCCGGGACTGTTCGAGCTGGGCTGGGCGTGGCAGGCGATGCACTACCTCGTCACCGGCGACCCGTGGGAGGGGCGGCAGGCCGAGGCCGACGTCGTGTGCGGCGGCCGGCTGCTCACCGAGGACGGCGCCGACGAACTCGGCATGGACGTGATCTTCCTCGCGCCGGACCGGGTCAAGCCCGCCGCCGACCACCTGGCCGCGACGCCGTTCGCCGCGGTCGCCGGACGCTACGACCCGGCGGCGATGGTCCGGGCCGGGGTGCAGGACGCGGGCCGGCTCGACGGCGGCGCCCGCGACGGGCTCTTCAAGCCCGCCTACCAGGGCCTCGCGGCGTTCTTCGCGGCGGCCGCCGCCGAGGGCCAGGCCGTCTACAAGGTCATGGCCTGACCGGCGCCCGGCCGGTTCACAGGCCCAGTTGCGCCGTGGTGCGGTGGAACGTCTCCGCCGCGCCGAGCACCGCCGCGAGGTGCCGCTCGACCAGCGGGACGACCTCGGCGACGGTGACGTCGCGGCCGAGTTCGCGGCTGAGGCTGGTCGACCCGACGTCCCGGATCCCGCAGGCGACGATCTTGTCGAACCAGCCCATGTCGTTGTCGCAGTTGAGCATGAAGCCGTGCATCGCCACGCCGCGCGCCACCCGGATCCCGATGGAGCCGATCTTGCGGTCCGGGGCGCCCGGCACCCACAGCCCGCTGCGGCCCTCCACCGTGGCGGTGCGCAGGCCCAGCTCGGCGCAGACGTCCATCATCATCCGCTCCAGCAGCCGCACGTAGCCGACGACGTCGACGGGGTCGGGCAGCCGGACGATCGGGTAGCCGGTGAGCTGCCCCGGGCCGTGCCAGGTGATCTTGCCGCCCCGGTCCACGTCGATGACCGGGGCGCCCGGGTCGCCGAACGGCCGGTCGAGCGCCTCGGTCCGCTTGCCCGCCGTGTAGACGGGCCGGTGCTCCAGCAGCAGGGCCGTGTCGGGGATCGCGTCGTCCACCCGCAGCGCGTGCGTGCGCTTCTGCAGATCCCATCCGGCCTCGTAGGGGACGGCCGCCTCGCCGAACCCCGCGTGCACCACCACCAGCTCGCGTACGCCAACCTCTACGTCCACATCGCTCACTCGGCCAGCTTATGCCGCGTACCGGCGGGTAGGCGCCGTCAGAGCGCGGCGAGCAGCCGCGGCTCCAGCCGGGTCTCCTTCGCCGTGCCCGGCCCGTCCGGCTCGACCCGGTAGGCGCCCGCGTCCTGCCGGTAGGAGACGGCCTGGACGAACTCGGTGCCCACGTAGTGCAGCGCGACCGACTCGTCGGCCGCGTACCCGCCCGGCAGCGTCCCCTCGCCGACGAGCTGCTGCAGCAGCGGGCGCCGCTGCGGGTCGCTGTCGTAGTGCACGCCGCACGAGTACGGCAGCAGGCCGAGGCCGTCGGTCAGCGGGGTGAGCTGCGGCCCGAACGAGTCGGTGTTGCCGCCGACGTGCCAGCACAGCGCGCCCGCGCTCTGCCCGGACAGCACGACGCCCTCCTGCCACGCCTCCCGCATGATCTCGTCGAGGCCGTGCAGCCGCCACAGGGCGAGGAGGTTGGCGACGCTCCCGCCCGACACGTAGACGAGGTCCTGGGTGAGCAGGTGCGCCCGGACGTCGGTGACGTTCGGCATCGGGAACAGCGCCAGATGGCTGACCTCGGCGTCCATCGCGGAGAACCCGGTGTAGAAGCGCGCGATGTGCGCGTCGCCGTCGCCGATCGCGGTCGTCAGGAAGCACACGCGCGGCCGGTCCTGGCCGGTCAGGTCGAACGCGTAGCGCAGCAGCGGGCTGGGCGCGAGCCCCTGCCTGCCGTCCGGCACGAAGGTGCCCCCGCCGATCGCGAGGATGTGCGGCTGTCCGTCGGTGCTCATTCATCCTCCTGGTGAGCCGTGCTTTCCCAGTGTCACCGTAGGGCCGCCGGATGGGGGCGGCCGCGACTTTGACGAATCTTGGGACTCACAGGACGGCGGCGATGGCCTCCTCGACGTGCTCGTGCGCGAACCGGAAGCCCGCGTCCGCCAGCCGCCGCGGCAGCACGCGCTGGCTGACCAGCGGCCCCTCGTCGGCGAACCCGCGCAGCGCCGCCCGCAGCGCGAACCGCGGCACGGCCAGCCGGGCCGGCCGGTGCAGGGCGCGGCCGAGCGCCCGCGTGTAGGCCTCGTTCGTCACCGGGTTCGGCGCGGTCAGGTTGACCGGCCCGTCGATCTCGTGGTCGATGAGGTGGCGCAGCGCCGCGACCTGGTCGGCGAGGGAGATCCAGCTCGTCCACTGCCGGCCGTCGCCCAGCGGGCCGCCGAGCCCGAGCCGGAACAGCGGCAGCGTGCGCCCCAGCATCCCGCCCTCGCGGGTCAGCACGACGCCGGTCCGCGGGTGGACGACCCGGATGCCCGCCTCCCGCGCCGGGCCTGCCGCGGCCTCCCAGTCGCGGACGAGCGCCGCGAGGAAGCCCCGCCCCATCGGCGCCTCCTCGTCCACCTCCCGCCCGCCGGTGTCGCCGTAGTAGCCGATCGCGGACCCGCAGACGAGGACGCGGGGGCGCGGGTGCGCCGTCGCGATCGCCTCGGCGAGGGTGCGGGTGCCGACCACCCGGCTGTCCCTGATCCGGCGCTTGTACGCCTTCGTCCACGGCCGGTCGCCGACTCCGGCGCCCGCCAGGTGGACGACGGCGTCCGCGCCCTCCAGGGAGTCCTTGTCGACGCATCCGTCCGCCGGGGACCAGCGCGCCTCGTCGTCGCGCGCCGGCTCCCGCCGGACCAGCCGGACGACGTCGTGGCCGTCCTCCCGCAGTGACTGCACCAGCGCCGAGCCGATGAGACCCGACGAGCCCGTGACGGTGACCCTCATGCCCCCCACCCTAGGCGGACGGCGCCAGTGAACGCTGAGATTCTCAGCCCGGTTCCGCGTTTCCCCGGACGCGCGGAACCCCGCCGGCCGTACGGCGCGGCGGGGTTCCCCGATGGAGCGACCCGGACCAGCGGCCCGGGATCAGGCCCGGATCAGAGGCCGAGGTCGGCCTCGAAGTTGCCCTCCTCCAGGCGGTGCTTGATCGTGGCGAGGAAGCGGGCGGCGTCCGCGCCGTCGATCAGCCGGTGGTCGTAGGTCAGCGCCAGGTAGACCATCGACCGGACCGCGATGACCTCGCCCAGCTCCGGGTCGTCGATGACGGCCGGGCGCTTCACCACGGCGCCGGTGCCGAGCATGCCGACCTGCGGCTGGTTGAGGATCGGGGTGTCGAACAGCGCGCCGCGGCTGCCGGTGTTGGTCAGCGTGAACGTGCCGCCCGCCAGCTCGTCCGGGTTGACGTTGCCGGCGCGGGTGCGGTCGGCGAGGTCGGCGATCCGCTGCGCGATGCCGCCGAGGTTCAGCTGGCCCGCGTTGTGCACGACCGGGACCATCAGGCCGCGCTCGGGCACGTCCACCGCGATGCCGAGGTTCTCGACGTCGTGGTAGGTGACCTCGCTGGTCTCGCTGTTGATGACCGCGTTCAGCTTCGGGTGCGCCTTGAGCGCCTCGACCGCCGCCTGCGCGAAGAACGGCAGGAACGTCAGCTTCACGCCCTCGCGGGACTGGAAGTCGGCCTTCGCCTGCTCCCGCAGCCGCGCGATCTTGGTGATGTCCACCTCGACCACGGTGGTGAGCTGCGCGGCCACCTGCAGCGACTCCACCATGCGGCGGGCGATCGTCTGCCGCATCCGCGACATCTTCTCGGTCCGGCCGCGCAGCGCCAGCTGCTCGGCGGGCGCGCCGGCGGGCGCCGGGGCGGCGTGCCGGCCGGCCGGGGCCGGGGCCTGCGGCGCGGCCGGCGCCGGAGCGGCGGCCTGCCGCTCGGCGGCCTGCTGCGCCGCGCGGGCGGCCTCCAGGACGTCCTGCTTGCGGATGCGGCCGCCGACGCCGGTGCCCTGCACCGTGCCGAGGTCGACGCCGTGCTCGGCGGCGAGCTTGCGCACCAGCGGCGTCACGTACGGGCCCTCGCCCGCCGGTGCCTCCGGCCGGGCCTGGGCCTGCTCCGCCGGGGCGGGCGCGGGCGCCTGCGGGGCGGGCTGCCGCGGCGCCTGCTGCGCGGCGGGCGCCGGCGCCGGGGGAGCGGCGGGCTGCTGCTGCGCGGGCGGCGGCCACGCCGCGGGCGGCGGGGCCTGCTGCTGGGGCGGCTGCTGCGCGGTCTCCTGCGCCGGGGCGGGCGCCTGCGGCGCGGGCGGGGCCTGCTGCTCGGCGGCCGCCGGGGCTCCGCCGCCGGCGGGCGCGTCGCCCTCGTCGCCGATGACGGCCAGCTCGGCGCCGACCTCGACGGTCTCGTCCTCGGCGACGGTGATGCTGGTCAGGATGCCCGACGCGGGCGAGGGGATCTCGGTGTCCACCTTGTCGGTGGACACCTCGAGGAGCGGCTCGTCGGTCTCGACGCGCTCGCCCTCCTTCTTGAGCCAGCGGGTGACAGTGCCCTCGGTGACACTCTCGCCGAGCTGGGGCATGGTGACGGAGACCGGCATGTCTCAGCGACTCCTTCGTATTACTTGTGCGGCGTTCAGCCGTGCACGTGCAGTGGTTTGCCGGCGAGGGCGAGGTGGGCCTCGCCGACCGCCTCGGACTGGGTCGGGTGGGGATGGATCAGCTGGGCGACCTCGCCCGGCAGGGCCTCCCAGTTGTAGATGAGCTGGCCCTCCGCGATGAGCTCGCCGACGCGGGCGCCGACCATGTGCAGGCCGAGGACGGGACCGTCCACGGACGCGATGACCTTGACCTCGCCCTGCGTCCCCAGGATCTTGCTCTTGGGGTTGGCGGCCAGGTCGTAGGTGAACTCCTTGATCTGGTGCCCGCGCTCGCGGGCCGTCGCGGACGTGATGCCGACCGAGGCCACCTCGGGGTCGGAGTAGGTGATGCGGGGCACGCCGTCGTAGTCGATCGGCGGCGGGGTGAGCCCGCTCAGCCGCTCGGCGACGAGGATGCCCTCGGCGAAGCCGACGTGCGCGAGCTGCGGCGTCGGGATCAGGTCGCCGACCGCGGAGATCGTGGGGACGTTCGTCCGGCAGTACTCGTCCACCGTGACGAACCCGCGCTCGGTCTCCACGCCGGCCTCGGCCAGCCCGATGCCGTCGGAGATCGGGCCGCGCCCCACCGCGACGAGCAGCAGCTCGGCGTCGAGGGTCTTGCCGTCCTCGAGGGTGACCGAGACGCCGCCCTGCGTGGTCTTGGCGCTCTGGAAGCGGGTGCCGAGCTCGAACTTGATGCCGCGCTTGCGGAACGCGCGCTCCAGCCGCTTGGAGCTGGACTCCTCCTCCAGCGGCAGCAGGTGCGGCAGCGCCTCCACGATCGTGACCTCGGCGCCGAACGAGCGCCACACGCTGGCGAACTCGACGCCGATGACGCCGCCGCCGAGGACGACCACCGACGCCGGGACGTGCTCCAGCCGCAGCGCGTGGTCGCTGGAGATGACGCGCTCGCCGTCGATCTCCAGGCCGGGCAGGCTCTTCGGCTGCGACCCGGTGCCGAGCACGATGTGCCCGGCCTCGATCACGGTGGTCTCCCCGCCGGGCGCGGTGACCTCGACCGTGGTCGGCCCGGTCAGCTTCCCGGTGCCGTGCACGACCTCGATGCCCCGGGACTTGATCAGCCCGGTGAGGCCCTTGACGGTGGTGGTGACGACCTTGTCCTTGTAGGCGTTGACGCCGGCGACGTCGATGCCCTCGAAGGTGGCCTTGACGCCGAACTGCGCCGCGTCGCGCGCGTGGTCCGCCACCTCGGCCGCGTGCAGCAGCGCCTTGGTGGGGATGCAGCCCCGGTTGAGGCATGTCCCGCCGAGGGACTCGTCCCGCTCGATGAGCGCGACCGACCTGCCGAGCTCGGCGGCGCGCAACGCGCACGCGTAGCCGCCGCTGCCGGCACCCAGGACGACGATGTCGAAGGGGCCGTTGTTGGCCACTGGACGCTCCCTTTCCCCTGTTGCGGCGCCGCGTGGATCGCGGCGCCCCGAGCCCTCAGGGCGGGGCGGGACGCACCGTCGCGGGGCCCCCGCCGCCATGAGAAACCTATTGTGTTCCCCGCCGGGTGACAGCGGTGGGGTTCGCTACAGAATTCCCGCGGCGACGTCCTCGGCGATCTGGACCAGCGTGCGGGCCGCGGATCCGGTGCCGCCCTTCGGGGTGTAGCCGTACGGCTCGCCCTTGTTGAAGGACGGGCCCGCGATGTCCAGGTGGGCCCACTTGACGCCGTCCGGCACGAACTCCTTCAGGAAGGTCCCGGCGACCAGCATGCCCCCCCACCGCTCGCCGCTGATGTTGGCGATGTCGGCGACCGACGAGTCGAGGCCCTTGCGCAGCTCCGCCGGCAGGGGCATGCCCCACGACGGTTCCCCCGCGCGCTCGGCCGCCGCCACCACCTTCTCACGGACGTCGTCGTCGTTGGCCATGACGCCGGTGGTCCGGGTGCCGAGCGCGACGAGCTGCGCGCCGGTCAGCGTGGCGACGTCCACGATCAGGTCGGGGGAGTCCTCGCCGGCGCGGACGAGCGCGTCGGCCATGACGAGGCGGCCCTCGGCGTCGGTGTTGAGCACCTCGACGGTCTTGCCGCCGTAGATGCGCAGCACATCCGACGGGCGCTGCGCGGTGCCGCTCGGCATGTTCTCGGCGATGGCGAGGTAGCCGACGACGTTGACCTTCGGGCCGAGCTCGGCGATGGCGGCGAGCGCGCCGAGCACCGCGGCGGCGCCGCCCATGTCGGACTTCATCCAGTCCATCGCGTCGGTGGGCTTGAGGGACAGGCCGCCGGAGTCGAACGTGATGCCCTTGCCGACCAGGGCGAGCGTCCGGGACGCCTCGGCGTGGGTGTAGGCGAGCCGGACGAGGCGCGGCGGGTTCACCGAGCCCTGCCCGACGCCGGCGATGCCGCCGTAGCCGCCCTCCACGAGCGCCTTCTCGTCCAGCACCTCGATGCCGAGGCCGGCCTCGGCGGCGACCCGCCCCGCCTCGGCGGCGAGGTCCTCGGGCGCCAGATGGGACGGCGGGGTGTTGACCAGGTCGCGGACGAGCTTCACCGACGCGGCGAGGGTGCGGGCGCGGTCGACGGCGGCCTGCTCGGACGCCGGGGCGACGAGCCGGATCTCCTCGACCGGGCCCTTGCGGCCGCCGCCGGTGCGGTAGGCGTCGAACGAGTAGGCGCCGAGCAGCGCGCCCAGCGCGACGGCCTCCACCTCCTCGGCCGACCCGGCGGGCAGCGCCACGGCGGCCCGGGCGGTGCCGGCGAGCGCGCGGACGGCGGCGCCCGCGGCGCGGCGCAGGTCCTCGGCGGAGGGGTCCGCGCCGAGCCCGGCGGCGACGATGACCTTGGCGGTGACGGCGCCGAGCGAGGGCAGCCTGGTGATCTCGCCGGCCTTGCCGGTGGCGCCGAGCGCGGCCAGCGCGTCCGCGAGCCGGCCGTCCATCGCGCGGTCGAGGTCGCCCGCGCCGCCCGCGGGCGCGGCGCCCTCCCCGTCCGGGGAGACGCCGATCACGATGGCGTCGGCGTCGATGCTGGCCAGGGCTGCGCTGTCAAGGCTGATGCTCGTCACACAGCCCGATGTTAGTCGCCCCGGTGACCGGATTCGTCCTTTTGGATCAAGCATTGCCCATGCCGGAACACCTCCCGGTACGGGCGCGGCCGTCAGGGGCGGGCGGCCAGGACGACCAGCGCTGCCGTGGCGGCGACCTCGACGAGAGCGCCGAGGACGTCGCCGGTGACGCCGCCCAGCCGCCGGACGGCGTGCCGGAGCACCAGCAGGGCGGCGGCCAGCGCGACGGCCACCGCCGCCGCGCCGTGCACCGCGCCGCCGGGGCCGCCGGCGGCCGCTCCGGCGCCCGCGGCCGCGGCCAGCACGACCGCCGTGACGAGCAGGGCGGCGCGGGTGCCGACCGTCCCCGCGACCAGGGCGCCGAGCCCGCCGGGGCGCGCCGGCGGGACGCCCGCGCGGCAGGCCCAGGGGAGCGCCAGCCGCCCGGCGGCGGACGCGACGAGCACCGCGGCGGCGGGATGCGGGACCGAGGCCAGCGCGGCGACCTGGGCCAGCAGCGCCAGCAGCAGCGTGACGACGCCGAACGGGCCGATGTCGGACCGCTTCATGACGGCCAGCGCCTCGGCGGCGGGGCGCCCGCTGCCGAGGCCGTCCGCGAGGTCGGCGAGGCCGTCCAGGTGCAGCGCGCGGGTCGCCGCGGCCGTGGCGGCGACCGCGAGCACCGCCGCGAGGAGGGCGGACAGGCCGAGCAGGTCGCCCGCGAGCAGCACCAGCGCGGCGGCGCCGCCGGTGATCAGGCCGGCGGCCGGGGCGAGCAGCATCGCGGCGCCCGCGGTGCCCCGGTCGACCCGCGCCGTCCCCGCCGGGACGACGGTCAGCAGCGTGACCGCCAGCCGCAGTCCCTCGACCGCCCGGCGGCCCGTCATCGCAGCTCCGTGACGCGCCCCGCCACGACCAGCGCGGCCTCCTCCGACTCGGCGGCGAGCCGCTGGTTGACCAGGCCGAGCATGTCGCGGAACGCCCGACCGGACGCGGTCGGCGGCACCAGCGACAGCCCGACCTCGTCGCTGACCGCGACCGCCCGCGCCGCCGTGCCGCGCCACGCATCGACGAGCCCGCCGATGCGGGGCAGGGCCCGGGACGGGTCGTCCCAGGCGCCGGCCTCGTCCATCGCGGCGGCCAGCCACGTGCCGATGCCGTCCACCAGGACCGCGCCCGTCTCCGCTTCCAGCACGCCCGCCACGTCGGTCGTCTCGACCGTGCGCCACCACGCCGGGCGGCGGCGCCGGTGCGCGGCGACGCGCTCGGCCCATTCGGCGTCGTCGTCGCGGACCGGGCCGGTCGCGACGTAGAGGACGTCCGGGCAGGCGGCCAGCCGCAGCTCCGCCTCGGCCGACTTCCCGGACCGGCTCCCGCCGAGGAGCAGGGTGCGGAACGGGCCGTGGCGCGGCCGCTCCCAGAAGGCCATGCGGCGCTCCAGCTCCGCCTCCGACGGCACCCGGTGGTCCACGTGCACGGCGAACACCTGTGTCGCGGACGTCACGGCCCCGGCATGGCGCAGATACCCCAGGTGCTCCGGTGAGCCCGCGAGGTCGAGCAGGACGGCCGCGTACTCCGCACCCGGCGGCGGCTCGGGCCTCGCGTCCGGTCCCGCGGCCACCAGGACGAGGCCGCCGTCCGGGCCGCGCACCTCGTGGCCGCCGGGCACGTCCGTCCGCGGCAGGTCCTCCAGCGGCACGCCGTCGACGAGGGCCGCGATCGGTGCGCGGCGGACGCCGGCGGCGCGCAGCCGGCCGCAGGACGCGCACCGGCACCCGGGCGCGGGCCAGCCGTGCGCTGCGGCGATGCCGCGAAGCTCAATGTCCATACCGGTCGGAACTCTACGGTTACGCTCCTCTGGAACGACCACGCCGCCCCCTCGACAGGAGGAGACCAGGTGGGCAATCCCCCCAACGCGCCATGGCCTCACCAGCCGGGTCAGCCTCACCAGCCAGGTCAGCCCCACCAGCCGGGACAGCCCCACCAGCCGGGACGGCCGGGCCAGGGCGGGCCGCCCTACGGCCCGCCTCCGCTCCCGCCGGGAGGGCCCGTGCCGGGTATGCCCGGCGGGTTCGCCCCGCAGCCCGGACCACTGCCGCCCGGACCGCCGCCGGGACGCAGGGGCGGCGGCGGCCTCGCACTCGTGCTGGCGGGCTGCGGCCTCGTCCTCCTGCTGGTCGTCGCCGGGGTGGTCGTCCTCGCCGTGCAGGGTGGCGGCGACGGTGGGGGCGGCGGAGACGGCGGTGGGGACGTGCAGCTGCGGGTCGGCAAGATCGCCGGCGGCGCGGAGGCGGCGCCGCAGGCGGACGGCAGCCTCGTCATGTCCCGGCCCGGCGTCACCGCGCCCGTCGTCGACATCTACGAGGACTTCGCCTGCCCGCCCTGCGGGGCGTTCGACCAGAAGCACGACCCGATGCTGAAGCAGCTGGTGGTCGACGGGCGCGCCAAGGTGGTGTTCCACCCGATGCTGATCTTCGGTGCGAGCCGGCAGCCGGCGCACGACAACTCGCTCCGGGCCGCGGCGGCGCTGCGCTGCGTCGGCGACGGCGCGCAGTGGCTGTCCTACCAGGACGCGCTCTACGAGCACCAGCCCGAGAACGAGAACGCCACGGGCTACACCACCGACGAACTGCTCTCCCTGGCCGAACCGCTCGGGCTGACCGGCGACGACTTCACGTCGTGCGTGGAGAGCCGGCGGTACGCCGGGAGCGTGAAGACGGTCAGCCAGGGCTACATAGCGTCCGGGATCTCGGGCACGCCGAGTGTGCGGGTCAACGGGCGCACGCTGGACGCGTCCGACATCGCGAGCCCCGAGGCGCTGCGCCGCGCCGTCGAGGCCGCCTCCTGACCCGGAGCCGCTAGTCTCACCGCGACGAGGGAGGTCGACGCGATGACGTGGAGCTGGCGTTTGGAGCGGGCCGACGGCGGGACGGTCGGCATGTCGGAGGAGACCTTCTCCACCCAGGCGGACGCGGAGAGCTGGCTGGGGGAGAACTGGCGGGGGCTGCGCGCCGACGACGTCGGCAAGGTGGTCCTGCTGGACGGTGAGACGCTCGTCTACGAGATGAGCCTGCACGACCCGGAGTGAGGCCGGGGCGGCGGCGAGACCGGTGAGGGCCGCGGGCCGAACGGCTCCGCGGCCCTCCGCGCGTACCGGGGCCCCGGTCAGGGGCGCTTGCGCGGGCTGGCGGTCTTGGCGGGGTCGCGGATGACGGTGTCGCCGAGGACGTCGTCGATGCGCTTCAGCACGTCGGCCTCCAGTTTCACCCCGGCGGCCTTCACGTTGTCGGTGACCTGCTCGGGGCGGGACGCGCCCACGATCGCCGCGGACACGTTCGGGTTCTGCAGCGTCCAGGCGATGGCCAGCTGCGCCATGGACAGCCCGAGCTCGTCCGCGATCGGCCGCAGGTTCTGCACGCGGGTCAGCAGGTCGTCGTTCAGGTAGCGCTTGACCATGTCGGCGCCGCCCTTGTCGTCGGTGGCGCGCGACCCCTCCGGCAGCGGCCGCCCCGGCTTGTACTTGCCGGTCAGCACGCCCTGCGCGATCGGCGACCAGACGATCTGCCCGATGCCCTCGCGCTCGCAGAGCGGGACGACCTCCTCCTCGATGACCCGCCACAGCATCGAGTACTGCGGCTGGCTGGAGACGATCCGGTCGAAGCCCATCTCGCCGGCGATCCGCAGGGCGCGCTCGATCTCCTCGGCCCGCCACTCCGAGACGCCGACGTACAGCACCTTGCCCTGCCGGACGAGGTCGTCGAAGGCCCGCAGGGTCTCCTCCAGCGGCGTCTCGTAGTCGAACCGGTGGGCCTGGTAGAGGTCCACGTAGTCCGTCTCGAGGCGGCGCAGGGAGCCGTGGATCGACTCGAAGACGTGCTTGCGGGACAGGCCCGAGTCGTTCCGGCCGGGTCCGGTGGGCCAGTAGACCTTGGTGAAGATCTCCAGCCCCTCGCGGCGCCGCCCCTTGAGCGCGCGCCCGAGGACCTCCTCGGCGCGCGTCCCGGCGTAGGCGTCCGCGGTGTCGAAGGTGGTGATCCCCTCGTCGAGGGCGGCGTGCACGCACGCGCGCGCCGCGTCCTCCTCGACCTGGGAGCCGTGGGTGAGCCAGTTGCCGTACGCGATCTCGCTGATCTTCAGACCGCTCCGGCCCAGGTTTCGGAACTCCATGGCCCCCAACCTAGCCCGAAGGCGATCGGGGGACCGCCGCCGGAATCCGGCGGGGTCCGGTCAGATCTTCTCCTTCTCGCCGACCCGCACCTGCGGGTTCGGGACGCGCAGCCGGCGGATCTGCATCGCGCGCATCGCGGCGTACAGCCCGACGCCCTTGACGTCCTCGTCGGGGTGGCGCTCGGCGGCCAGTCTCTTGATGCCGCGGCTGAGCATGAGGCCCTCGCCGAACACCACGATGAGCAGGATCGGCGGCGCGAACAGCACCAGCAGCCTGGCCGCGGGGATCGGCAGCATGCTGAGCAGCACGATCGCGAACATGGCGTACATGAGGTAGGAGCCGACGGTGCGGCGCGAGTCCACATAGTTGCGGGCGAGGCGGCGCACCGGGCCCTTGTCCCGTTTGAGCAGGTGCCGCTCGTCGCCCTTCGCCATCCCCTCGCGGGCCTTGGCCCGCTCGTCCGCCAGCTGCGCTCTCCGCCTCTTGTAGGCGTCCTTGCCAGTGGCAGGGGCGGTGATGGGCTGGCGGCGGCGCTTTTCGGCATCCCTACGCTTGGGCGTGGGGCGGCCCTTGCCTCCCGGCTTTACTACCTGAGGAGGATTCGCCGGGGCCTCAGGGGTACGACGCTTGAACACGGGATCAGCCTACCGGCTGCGAACATCGTGGCTGCCTCGCGCGTTAACGCGTAGGGTGATAAGAACCCCAGCAGTGGTCATTGAGCCCAGTGTACGACTGAGGCGACAGCACGAAGGGACCGGCGCCGCGCGATGAGCGTGATGAAGCGAATGTCGATGATCTTCAAGTCCAAAGCCAACCGGGCCCTGGATCGCATGGAAGATCCTCGGGAGACCCTCGATTACTCCTACCAGCGCCAGCTGGAGATGCTGCAGAAGGTTCGTCGCGGGGTCGCCGACGTCGCCACCTCGCGCAAGCGCCTCGAGCTGCAGATCAACCAGTTGGAGCAGCAGCAGGGCAAGCTGACCGACCAGGGCAAGAAGGCGCTGCAGGTGGGCCGGGAGGACCTCGCCCGCGAGGCGCTGACCCGCCGCTCCGGCCTGGAGAGCCAGTTGAGCGACCTGCGCGGCCAGTACCAGCAGCTGCAGGGCGAGGAGGAGAAGCTCACGCTCGCCTCCCAGCGGCTGCAGGCCAAGGTCGACTCCTTCCGGACGCGCAAGGAGACGATCAAGGCGACCTACACGGCCGCCGAGGCGCAGACGAAGATCAACGAGGCGTTCTCCGGCATCTCCGAGGAGATGGGCGACGTCGGGCTGGCGATCCAGCGCGCCGAGGAGAAGACCGACACGATGAAGGCGCGTGCCGGCGCGATCGACGAGCTGCTGGCCTCCGGCGCCCTGGAGGACTTCTCCGGTCCGCGGGACGACATCCAGGCCGAGCTCGACCGGATGGGCTCCGGTCCCGGCGTCGACCTGGAGCTGGAGCAGCTCAAGGCCGAACTCGGCCAGGGCCCCGCGCCCAAGGAGCTGAACCAGGGCACGCCGACCGCGCAGCCGCAGCAGCAGCAGGACACCCCGCAGCAGGCCCCGTGGCCGAACAACCCCGGGGGTGCCCAGTGATCGTCCGGCTGATGGGCGAGGGCCAGCTGGACGTGGCCGAGGAGGACCTGTCCTCCCTCAACGCCCTGGACTCGGAGCTGGAGTCGGCGATCGAGTCGGGCGACGAGACCGCGTTCCGCACCGCGCTGCACGCTCTGCTGGAGAACGTCCGGAAGGTGGGCAAGCCGCTCCCGGCCGACAGCCTGGAGCCGTCCGGGCTGATCCTGCCGCCGGCCGACGCGCACATCGACGAGGTGCGCTCGATGCTCGGAGACGAGGGGCTGATCCCGGACTGAACCCTCCGACGTACGGGGGAATCTGGGGATATTCCCCACTACGACGCCGCGAGGGCCCGGGGGGTGCCGTCCGTTCTGGACATCCAGGCACAAAACCCGGGTCTCGTGCGTTGGTACAAATGAATAAGAGCAAGGACTGGGGGTTGCCGCATGGCTAGCACGCGCTACGCCTCCGACCGGGGGCTGACATCGCGGATGCTCGTGACGATGTTCCTGCTGGGGCTGGTGTACGTCGTCTTCGTCGGAGCGTTCTTCGTCTTCGTGCCGCAGTGGGCGTTCGTGGCGCTCGGCGTCGCGGTGGCCTTCCTGTTCGCGCAGTACTTCTTCTCCGACCGGATGACGCTGTTCGCGATGCACGGCCGCGTCGTCTCCCCGGAGGAGGCGCCCGAGCTGCACGGCGTCATCGACCGGATCTGCGCGATGTCGGACGCCCCGAAGCCGAAGGTCGCGATCGCCGACACCGACGTGCCGAACGCGTTCGCCACCGGCCGCAACCAGAAGAAGGCCGTCGTCTGCGTCACCACCGGGCTGCTGCGCCGGCTCGAACCGGTGGAGCTGGAGGGCGTCCTCGCGCACGAGATGGCGCACGTCGCGCACAAGGACGTCGCGGTCATGACGATCGCCTCGTTCCTCGGCATCTGCGCGGGCCTCATCACCCGCTTCGGCCTCCAGTGGGGCCTGTGGGGCGGCTTCGGCCGCCGCAGCAACGACCAGAACACCGGGCTGATCCTGCTCGCCGTCGTCGCGGCCAGCGCGCTCGCCTACGCGGTCAGCTTCATGCTCACCCGCGCCCTGTCGCGGTACCGCGAGCTGTCGGCCGACCGCGCCGCGGCGCTGCTGACCGGCCGCCCGTCCGCGCTCGCCAGCGCGCTGACCAAGGTCAGCGGCGAGATCGCGCGGATCCCGACGAACGACCTGCGGTCCGCGCAGGCGTTCAACGCCTTCTTCTTCACCCCGGCGTTCGGCAAGGGCTTCAGCGTCTCCTCGCTGTTCTCCACCCACCCGCCGCTGGACAAGCGGCTCGCCCAGCTCTCGAAGATCTCCGACCAGCTCAGCAGGGGAGTCTGATCCGTGGGTTTCCTCGACACGCTGCTCGGCCGCTCCAAGCCGGTCAAGCCCGACCTCGACCAGATCTTCGGGCTGTCGTCGGCGGCGATCACGCTGGAGGCGGCGACGGGGTTCACCCCGACCGGGCTCGGCTCGGTGTGCTTCCGCGCGGCCGAGGGCGGCGCGTTCGCCCGGCTGCAGGCCGACGTCCAGGAGCTGCTGGACGCCGACCAGGGCCCCAAGGTCGAGATCAGCAACGACTCCTACGGCTACACCTGGCTGCTCGCCGAGCACCGTCCCGAGGAACTGCCCGACCTGGTCACCGACCTGCACGCGGTGAACTCGACGCTGGAGTCCGGCGGGTTCGGGCCGCACCTGCTGTGCTCGCTGGCGGGATTCCGCGGCCCGGACGGGCAGCGCCTCGCCCTCGTCTACCTCTACAAGCGCGGCACGTTCTACCCGTTCGCCCCGCTGCCCGGCGCTGTGTCTCACCCCCATGGCTACGCCCCGCCGCCCCCCATGCGGGACAACGCGCTGGAGCTCCAGGTGCGCGGCGCGATCGGCGCCGACCTCCCCTTCGAGGAGGACCTCGGCCGCTGGTTCCCCGTCTGGGGCGCCCCCGGCCTGTGAACCGGCCGGGGACGTCCCGCGGGACCGCCGGCTAGGGCAGGGCGAGCATCTGGTCGAGGGCCGCGCGGGCGTAGTGCGCGGTCTCCTCGTCCACCTCGATGACGTTCTGGACGTCGCCCGCGGCGAGCGACTCCAGCGACAGGACCAGGTGCGGCAGGTCGATGCGGTTCATCGTCGAGCAGTAGCAGACGGTCTTGTCGAGGAACATGACGTTCTTGTCCGGGTGGGCGTTCGCCAGCCGCCGGACGAGGTTCAGCTCCGTGCCGATCGCCCAGGCCGAGCCGGGCTCGGCGCCCTCGATCGCCCTGATGATGTACTCGGTCGAGCCGATCTGGTCGGCGGCCGTGACGACCTCGTGCCGGCACTCGGGGTGCACCAGGACGTTCACGCCGGGGACGCGCTCGCGGACCTCGTCCACCGCCTCGGTGCTGAACCGGCCGTGCACCGAGCAGTGCCCGCGCCACAGGATCATCTTCGCGTCGCGCAGCTGCTCCGCGGTGAGCCCGCCCTCGCGCCGGTGCGGGCTGTAGACGACGCAGTCGTCCAGCGCGAGGCCCATGTCCAGGACGGCGGTGTTGCGGCCGAGGTGCTGGTCGGGCAGGAACAGGACCTTCTTGCCCTTGCCGTAGGCCCATTGCAGGGCGCGCTTGGCGTTGGACGACGTGCACACCGTGCCGCCGTGCCGCCCCACGAACGCCTTGATGTCGGCCGAGGAGTTCATGTACGTGACGGGCACGACGTCGTCGGCGACTCCGGCGTCCTCCAGGGCGTCCCAGCAGTCCTCGACCTGGTCGAAGGTCGCCATGTCCGCCATGGAGCAGCCGGCGCCTAGGTCCGGCAGGATGACCCGCTGGTGCGCCGCGGTCAGGATGTCGGCCGACTCGGCCATGAAGTGCACGCCGCAGAACACGACGTAGGGCGCGTCGGGCCGCGCCGCGGCCTGCTGCGCCAGCTTGAACGAGTCGCCGGTGACGTCGGCGAACTGGATGACCTCGTCCCGCTGGTAGTGGTGGCCGAGCACGAACACCCGGTCGCCGAGGGACGCCTTGGCGGCGCGGGCCCGCTCCACGAGCTCGGGGTCGGAGGCCGGGGGCAGTTCGCCCGGACAGTCCACGCCGCGCTCGCTGTCCGGGTCGGCGCCGCGGCCGAGCAGCAGCAGCGGAAGGTCGCTTACCGTGGTGGTCATCGGGGATCTCCCTTCGCGACGGAGGCTTATCGTCGCTTTGACGACTAATGATGGCACATCCCCCGGCCGGCGGAGCTGTGACGTAGAACGCACCGCCCGCCGGTGTTAAACCCGGCCGATAAGCGGAATGGGCCGGTAGCGAGGTACGTTGTCCTACGGGAAGAGGCGTACGACGTCCTCGGACAAGCGACAGTCCGCCGCACCGCGGCGCAGCGAGACCCGGGAGCTGAACACATGACGGTTTCAGGCGAGACCACGCAGGAGACCACGCAGCAGGGCGTCGTCCTCACCGACGCCGCCGCCGAGAAGGCCAGGGGCCTGCTCGAGCAGGAGGGCCGCGACGACCTTGCGCTGCGTGTCGCCGTGCAGCCGGGCGGCTGCTCCGGCCTGATCTACCAGCTCTTCTTCGACGAGCGGGAGATGGACGGCGACCAGATCCAGAAGTTCGACGGCCTGTCGGTGCGCGTCGACCGGATGAGCGCGCCGTACCTGACCGGCGCCACCATCGACTTCGTCGACTCGATCGAGAAGCAGGGCTTCACCATCGACAACCCGAACGCGTCGGGTTCCTGCGCCTGCGGCGACTCCTTCAACTGAGCTTCGACTGAGCGTCCGCGACGCGAGCGGAACGTCCCGGAAGGGGCGGTCCCGGGGCTGATGCCCGGGGCCGCCCCTTTCGCGTGCTCCGCGTGCGGTCCTGCGGTGATCTGTGGTGCGATGGGGAAGTAGTCTTTCCGGGTTCGAAACAGCCGGTGAACAGCCGGACGACCACGACGAGGAGAGCGACGCCGTGCGCATCGCCGTGACTGGCTCCATTGCGACCGACCATCTGATGACCTTCCCCGGAAGGTTCACCGACCAGCTCCTGCCCGACCAGCTGGACCGGGTGTCGCTGTCCTTCCTGGTGGACGAGCTGGAGATCCGCCGCGGCGGCATCGCCGCCAACATCTGCTTCGGCATGGGCAGCCTGGGCAAGGAGTCGATCCTCGTCGGCTCCGTCGGCGACGACTTCGCCGACTACCGGTCCTGGCTGGAGCGCCACGCGGTCGACACCGCGTCCGTGCACGTGTCGGACGTCCACCACACCGCCCGGTTCCTGTGCACCACCGACCAGGACCAGAACCAGATCGCCACGTTCTACGCCGGCGCGATGAGCGAGGCCCGCTCCATCGAGATCAAGCCGGTCGCCGACCGCGTCGGCGGGCTCGACCTCGTCGTCGTCAGCCCGAACGACCCCGACGCGATGCTCCGGCACACCGACGAGTGCCGCACCCGCGCGATCCCGTTCGCCGCCGACCCGTCCCAGCAGCTCGCCCGGATGGACGGCGCCGACGTCCGCCGCCTCATCGACGGCGCCGCCTACCTGTTCAGCAACGACTACGAGAAGGCGCTCGCCGAGGAGAAGACCGGCTGGAGCGGCGCGGAGATCCTGTCCCGCGTCGGCGTCCGCGTCACCACCCTCGGCGCCAAGGGCGTCGTCATCGACCGCGCGGGCGAGGAGGGCGTGCACGTCCCCTGCGTCCCGGTCGAGGACGTCGTCGACCCGACCGGCGTCGGCGACGCCTTCCGCGCCGGCTTCCTGTCGGCCACCGCGTGGAACCTGCCGCTGGAGCGCGCCGCGCAGGTCGGCTGCACCGTCGCCGCGTACGCGCTGGAGGCCGCCGGGCCGCAGGAGTACGGCCTCGCCCGGCAGGCGTTCCTCGACCGCTTCGCGGCCGCGTACGGCGCCGGCCCGGCGGCCGAGATCGCCCCGCACCTCAGCTGCCCGAACCCGTAGCACGACGCGTGCCGGGGGCCCCGCGACCTACGCGCGGCCCCCGCGGCGCCTCAGTACGTCCGGCGGATGTGGAAGCCCCAGCCGCCCTGCCCGAGGGTCTCCTCGCGGACGAAGTCCTGCGACTTCATGCGGCACCAGGCGGGCACGTCGGTGCGCGCGGCGGCGTCGTCGGCGAGGACGGCGACGACCTGGCCGACCGGCACCTCGCGGATCCGCTCGGCCAGCATGATGATCGGGATCGGGCACTTGCGGCCGAGCGCGTCGATGACGAGCACGGGCGGCGGGCCCGCGGGGGCCGCCTCGGCGGGCGGCGGGGCGTCGGCGGACGGCGCCCCGTGCTTGGCGCGGCCTCGGAACCTCATGGACGCGACCGCCTCCCTGTCTCGAAGGTCCTCAACGTCTGACCCTCCATCGCCTGGCCCGGCTCGGTCCGGCGCACCGTCCGGTTCATCGTCCGGCCGTCCTCATCGTCTCGCGGAGGCGTTCGACGGCGCCGGGGAGCACGGCGAGGAACCGGTCGACCTGCTCCGCGCCGGTTCCGCGCGGCAGCGACACCCGGACGTTCCCATGGGTGAGCACCCCCATCGCCTCGAGCACGTGACTGGGACGCAGCGTATCCGCCGTGCACGAGCTGCCGGAGGAAACCGCGAAACCCAGCCGGTCCAGTTCGGTCAGCAGCGCCTCGCCCTCGACGTACAGGCAGGAGAACGTCACCAGGTGCGGCAGCCGCCGCACCGGGTCGCCGACCACCTCGACGTCGGGGACGCGCCGCGGGACCTCCGTGCGGATGCGCTCCACCAGCGCGGACAGGCGCGGTGCGTCCGCCGCCATGTCCGCGCGGTACGCCTCCAGCGCCGCCGCCGCCGCGGCGATGGCCGGAACGTTCTCGAACCCGGGGACGCGGCGCCCCCCGCGCTCGTCGTCGGGCAGCGGCGAGCGCCACCGGGTGCCCTTGCGGACGGCGAGCACGCCGACGCCCGCGGGGCCGCCCCACTTGTGCGCGCTGCCCGCGAGGAACGACCAGCCGCCGGGGACGTCCGCGCGCCCGAGGGACTGGGCCGCGTCCACCAGCAGCGGCACCCGGGCGGCGCGGCAGGCTTCGGCGGCCTCGGCGACCGGCTGCACGGTGCCGACCTCGTGGTTCGCCGACTGCAGGCAGGCGAGGGCGGTGTCGGGGCGCAGCGCCGCGGCGAACTGCGCGGGGTCGGCGCGGCCCGCCCGGTCGACGCCGACGACGGTCACCTCGCCGCCGTCGCGCTCGTGCCGCTCGGCGGCGTGCAGCACGCTGGAGTGCTCCACGGCGCTCACCACCAGGTGCCGCCCGACGCGCCGGCGCGCCTGGAGCCCCCCGAGGACCGCCAGGTGCACCGCCTGGGTGCCCGAGGAGGTGAACGACACCTCGTCCGGCCGGGCGCCGAGGACGCCCGCGACACGCGCGCGGGCCCGGTCCAGCAGCAGCCGGGTGCCGCGCGCCGTCCCGTACAGCCGGGCCGGATCGGCCCAGCCGGAGTCCAGCGCGTCCAGCAGTGCCGCGCGCGCCGCCGGGTGCGGCGGCTCGGTGGACGCGGCGTCGAAGTAGGCGGCCTCCGCGGAGGCGCCCGCCGTGCTCGGTTCGGCCACGCTGAAACACTAACCGGGCACCCGATCGGGGGTACCCCCGACCCTAGCGCTAGGGTGTCCACCACACGTGTAAACAGTGATCTCACCGCCCGGAGGACCGGGCTTCATCCGTGGGGAAGGCATTCCGTGAGTCCGACCCGCTCTAGGGAGCGGCGTACGCCTGTGCGCAGTCGCCGCGCATTGAAAAGCGCCGGTGTGCTTGGGCTGCTGGCACTGGCCGCCACTGGTTGCAGTGGCACCAGGCTGGGCCTGCCCGAGCCGATCAGCGTCCAAGGCGAACGCATGCTGCACCTGTGGCAGGGCTCCTGGATCGCGGCGTTCGCGGTCGGGGGCGTCGTCTGGGGCCTGATCATCTGGGCGGTGCTGTTCCACCGCAAGCGCTCCGACGACCTGCCGCCGCAGGTCCGCTACAACATGCCGATCGAGATCCTCTATACGGCGGTCCCGTTCGTCATCATCGCCGTCCTGTTCTACTTCACCGCCCGCGACGAGAACTTCGTCGAGAAGACCACCGACAATCCCGCGGTGGTCGTCGACGTGACGGCGTTCCAGTGGAGCTGGCAGTTCGACTACAAGGAGAACGGGCAGACCGTCGCGTCCGTGACCGGCGTGCCCGTGAACCCGAACGGCCCGGCTCCCGGCAAGCCCGTCATGACGATCCCGTCCGGCAAGACCGTCCGGGTGAAGCTGCACTCCAACGACGTCATCCACTCGTTCTGGGTCCCCGCGCTGATCTACAAGAAGGACGTCATGCCGGGGTACGTCAACGAGTTCGAGTTCACGGCGACCAAGCTCGGCACCTATGAGGGCCGGTGCGCCGAACTCTGCGGCGTCGACCACAGCCGGATGCTCTTCGAGCTGAAGGTCGTGACGCCCGAGCAGTACCAGAAGTTCATCGCAGATTCGAAGCAAGCACTGGCCGCGGGAGGTGGGAAGTGACCGCCACGAGTCATGCCCCGAGCGCGCCGGTCACCGCGCCGCGGACGAGCAAGGGGCGCATCCTCGCCTCGTGGATGTCGTCCACCGACCACAAGGTGATCGGCTACCTCTACCTGATCACCTCGTTCGTGATGTTCCTGTTCGGCGGCGTCCTCGCCCTGCTCATCCGGGCGGAGCTGTTCGAGCCGGGCCTGCAGCTCGTCAGCAACGAGCAGTACAACCAGCTGTTCACCATGCACGGCACGATCATGCTGCTGATGTTCGCGACGCCGCTGTTCGCGGGCTTCACCAACGTCATCATGCCGCTGCAGATCGGCGCGCCCGACGTGGCGTTCCCGCGGCTGAACATGCTGGCGTACTGGCTGTTCCTGTTCGGCAGCCTCATCGTCATCGCCGGCTTCCTCACGCCGGGCGGCGCGGCCAGCTTCGGTTGGTTCGCCTACGCCCCGCTGTCGGACGCGGTCCGCTCGCCGGGCATCGGCGGCGACATGTGGGTGATGGGCCTCGCGATGTCGGGCTTCGGCACCATCATGGGCGCCGTCAACTTCATCACCACGGTGCTGTGCATGCGCGCGCCGGGCATGACGATGTTCCGGATGCCGATCTTCACCTGGAACGTCCTGCTGACGTCCATCCTCGTCCTGATGGCGTTCCCGGTCCTCGCCGCCGCGCTGCTGGGCCTGGAGGCCGACCGCAAGCTGGGCGCGCACATCTTCGACGCCTCGCACGGCGGCGCGCTGCTCTGGCAGCACCTGTTCTGGTTCTTCGGGCATCCGGAGGTCTACATCATCGCCTTGCCCTTCTTCGGCATCGTGACTGAGATCCTCCCGGTGTTCAGCCGCAAACCCGTCTTCGGCTACATCGGCCTGGTGTTCGCGACCATCGCCATCACCGGCCTGTCCGTCACCGTGTGGGCGCACCACATGTTCGTGACCGGCCAGGTGCTGCTGCCGTTCTTCTCCTTCATGTCGTTCCTCATCGCCGTGCCCACGGGGGTGAAGTTCTTCAACTGGGTCGGGACCATCTGGCGAGGACAACTGACGTTCGAGTCGCCGATGCTCTGGTCGCTGGGCTTCCTGGTGACGTTCCTGTTCGGCGGTCTCACCGGCGTCATCCTCGCGTCCCCGCCGATGGACTTCCAGCTGTCGGACTCCTACTTCGTCGTGGCGCACTTCCACTACGTCGTCTTCGGCACCGTGGTGTTCGCGATGTTCGCGGGCTTCTACTTCTGGTGGCCGAAGTGGACCGGCAAGATGCTGAACGACAGGCTCGGCCACGTGCACTTCTGGCTGCTGTTCATCGGCTTCCACGGCACGTTCCTCGTCCAGCACTGGCTGGGCGCGGAGGGCATGCCCCGCCGGTACGCCGACTACGCCGCCGAGTTCCACGGGCTGAACGAGGTCTCGACCATCTTCTCGTTCATCCTCGGCATCTCGATGATCCCGTTCTTCTACAACGTCTACATCACGTGGAAGAAGGGCAAGAAGGTCGACGTCGACGACCCGTGGGGGTACTCGAACTCGCTGGAGTGGGCGACCTCGTGCCCGCCGCCGCGGCACAACTTCAACTCGATCCCGAAGATCCGTTCCGAGCGGCCGGCGTTCGACCTGCACCACCCGCACGTGGGTGCGAAGGGCGAACTCGCCGGAACGAAGGGGGAGTAGCCGATGCGCGTCCAGGCGTTCATGTTCTACGGCACCGCGGTCTTCTTCCTCGCCACCGACGTCGTCTACTGGCTCTGGTCCAAGGACTGGACCGGCACGACGGCGCTCGGGCTGGCGGTCGGCCTCGCCGGGCTCATCGGGTTCTACGTCCACTTCACGGTCCGCCGCCTCGAGCGGGCGAACGCGGGCCCGCTGTTCGAGGACGACCCCGAGGGCGAGATCGCGGACGCGGCCGGTGAGCTGGGCTTCTTCAGCCCGCACAGCTGGTGGCCGCTGTACGTCGGGCTGTCGGCGGCCGCGGTGGCTCTCGGCATCGTGTTCGGCTGGTGGCTGGTCATCCTCGGGGTGGCCGCCGCGATCCTGAGCACCATCGGTCTGGTCTTCGAGTACTACCGGGGTCATTTCGCCCATTAGTCGGTAAAAGAACCCCAGTGTGGGGCCGGTGTCCGCATTTTTGCGGGTACCGGCCTTTTCACATACTGGGCGCCGTTCCAGCGACCGGGCTGGGCAGGCGGACCGATCGCCCAGGAGGACGACCGGGGGGCTCACATGCGGGTGGGTGGCTCAGGACCGGGAGAGCGAGGGCGGCGCGCGGCCGCCGTCCTCGTCGGCGCGAGCGTCGTGGCCGGAGCCGCGGCGTGCTCGGGCGGTGAACCGGACGCGGTACGGGACGTGCGGCTCGCGGTGTCGCCCGCGGGCGGCGGGAAGCTGCGGCCGGACAGCACGATCGACGTCCGGGCGCACAGCGGCACGATCGCGAACGTCACGGTGTCGTCGGGGGGCGGCGCGGTCGCGGGCGACCTCAGCGCCGACCGGACGCAGTGGCGGTCGCGCTGGTCGCTGAAGCCGGGCGAGACCTACACGGTCGCCGCGACGGCGCTCGGCAAGGACGGCAGGACCCGGACGGTGTCCAGCCGCTTCAGCACGGCCGAGGTCGAGAAGACGAACGCCGCGACGATCGAAGCGCCCTACAACAAGGAGACCGTGGGCGTCGGCATCCCGATCATCATGAACTTCGAGCGCCCGGTGAAGGACCGGGCGGCGGTGGAGCGGGCGCTGGAGGTCACCGCGGACCGGACGGTGGAGGGCGCCTGGCACTGGTTCGGCGACCAGCAGGCCGTGTTCCGGACGAAGCAGTACTGGCCCGCGCACACGAACGTCCGGTTCCAGGCGCACCTCAGCGGCGTGCGCACCGGCGGGGACATGTACGGCGGCAAGAACTACGCCGTCGACTTCAAGGTCGGCGACTCGCACATCTCCACGGCGGGCGAGGACAGCCACAAGATGGTCGTGATGGTCAACGGCAAGAAGGCCCGCACCATCCCGACCAGCATGGGCAAGGGCGGTGAGCGCAGGTATACCACCACCGACGGGGTCCATCTGACGATGGCCAAGGAGGACCCCACCACGATGACGTCCGACTGGATGGGCGTCAGCCCCGGCAGCCCCGGCGGCTACAGCCTGACCGTGTACAAGGCGGTGCGGATCTCCAACAGCGGCGAGTACGTGCACAGCGCGCCGTGGTCCGTGGGCTCCCAGGGGCAGGAGAACGTCAGCCACGGCTGCATCAACATCAGCCCGTCCAACGCCAAGTGGTTCTACGGGCTCAGCTACCGGGGCGACGTTGTGAAGGTCACCGGCACCAGCCGGAAGCTGGAGCCCGACAACGGCTGGGGCTACTGGCAGCTCGGCTGGAACGACTGGGTGAAGGGCAGCGCGCTGAAGCGGTCGGTGACGACCGCGCCGCGCCCGGACGCGTCGACGCTGTCGGCGCAGCAGGGCCAGGGCGGCAAGGCGCCGGCGAAGCAGGACACCCAGGGCAACTGACCGCCCTGACCGGCGGGCGCGGCGCGCCCGCCGGTCAGCGCAGGGGCGGCGGGACCGCGACGCGGTTCATGCGGGCCCAGTCCCGGGCCATCGCGATCCGATCGGGCCCCGGCGGGTGGGACGTCCACAGGACGTACTCCATCGCGTCGGGGCTCAGGTCGGAGATGTTGCGGACCGACAGCTCGTGCTGCATCGACACGAACGTCGACGGGTCGCGGGTGAGGTTCAGGGCGTGCGCGTCGGCGCGGGCCTCGATGCGCCGGCTGACCAGGTTCTGGACGGGCGCGGCGAGGAGCGTGCCGGCGGTGACGAGTGCGAGCAGCAGCGCGATGGTCCGCGGGTCCGCCGCCCCGCGCTCGCCCGGTGCCCCTTCCGGCGCGTCGCCGGGACCGGCCCCCGCGCGCCGCAGGACGCGCGGAGAGGTCATCAGGAGGTACAGCAGGCACAGCGCCCCGGCGATGCCGAGCGCGCCCACCAGCGTCCCCCACAGGACGTCGTCGCGCTTGGCGTGGCCGAGCTCGTGGGCGACGATCGACTCGATCCGCGGGCGCGGCGACGTCAGCAGCGTGTCGTAGAGGACGATCCGGCGGGTGGACCCGAACCCGGACACGTAGGCGTTCAGCGACGTCGTCCGGCGGGACGCGTCGGCGACGAGGACGTCCTCGACGGGGACGCCGTCCCGCTTCGCCATCGCGAGGAGGTCGCTGCGCAGCTGCCCCTGCTTCAGCGAGTGGAAGTCGTTGAACACCGGCTCGACGACCACCGGGTAGATGAACGACACGAGCACGACGAGGACGAACCCGCCGCTCGCGGCGCCCGTCCACCAGTAGCGGGGGAAGCGCCGGATGAGCGTGTAGAGGAGCAGCAGCGCGATCGTGTAGACGACCCAGGTGACGCCGAGCGACTTCAGCTGGTCGGTGAGCCACGCGGGCCAGCTCTGCGTCGACAGCCCGTACCGGCGCAGCACCGACTCGCTCCAGACGTCGAACGGGAGCCCGGCGAGGCGCAGCAGCGTGGTGACCGCGACCGTCGCGGCGACGATCCGGAGCGGGCGGCGGCGGGTGCGGGCGGTCGCCCAGCCGATGAAGCGGGCGCCGAGCGGGGTGAACCCGAGGACGAGCAGCACCGCGAGCCCCGCCAGGAGCCCCGCGTAGGCGGGCGGGTTGATCGCCGAGTCGAACGCCCGCGAGCGGGCGATCTCGGCGGGCGAGAAGTCGAGCGCCGGGTCGGGCGCCGCGTGCCCGCCGGGGACGTGGCCGGGCAGCGGGTTCCAGGGGGTGGTCAGCGCGAGGACGGCCCCGACCCCGGCGAACAGCACCACGGCCGCGACCGCCGCGGCGACGCGCGCCCGCCCCGCCCCGCCGATCCCGGCCACCGTCCGGCCCCCCTCCTCCACCGCCCCGTCGCCCGCGCCGCCCTCGTCCACGCGCCCCTCGTCCGCCCCCGTCACGTCCCTCGTGGGGGGACGCCCCGCCACGCCCCCCGGTTCGCTTCGCTCGCTCATGAGAGTTCCTTCTTCATGTAGTCGCGCCAGAGGGTGGTGAAGCGGTCGCGGGTGAGGCCCAGCACGTCGCGCAGCGCGGTGGCCTCCGGGGCGCGCCCGGCGGCCCGGTACAGCCGCACGAGCGTCGCCTCACCGTACCGGCCGGCGACCATCCGGCAGGCGAGCCAGGCCTCCTGGTAGGCCTGGGAGAGGCGCGGGGAGCCGCCCGCGAAGTCGGCGGCGGCCGGCAGCGCGGCCGGGACCCGGCCCGCGGCGACCTCGCGGCGCAGCTCGCCGGCCGCCGCCCGCACGCCGATCTCGACGCACCGGTAGCCGACGTAGTCGGCGAAGCCCTCGATGAGCCACAGCGGGGTGCGCCGGTCGCGCGCGCCGCCGGTGGCGACGTGGGTCAGCTCGTGCGTGAGGACGACGTCGCGGCCGAGCGCGTTGAGCCGGCCGAAGGTGCCGGGGGAGACGATGACGCGGTCCTCGCCGGGGCCGCCGCCCGCCGAGGGCGCGACGGTGGCGAGGGCGGCGATCTCGTGGAGGCTCTGGCCGGGCCCGGCGAGCGCCGACGCGAGGGCCGTGTCGGCGGGGACGAGCGCGACGACCCGCTGCGCCCAGCCGCGCCCGACGACGCCCGTGACGACCGGTACGGCGGCGTCCAGGCGGCCGGCGATGCCGGTGAGCCCGGCGGCGTCGCCGATGACGAGGCTGGAGCGCCCCTTGACCACGGTCAGGGGGCCGCCGTCCCAGATGTCGGCGTCGTCCTTGAATCCGTGGGACGTTCCATCCCCGGCGATCGTCCAGGTGCCGGAAGCCGGTGCGAAGGCCAGGTAGCGGGTGCGGGCCACGTAGCCCTTGTCGAACCCGCGCAGCCTGTAGCGCACCTCGACGCGGACGACCGCGCTCTCGCCGGACGCGGCCTGGGTGTTGGAGAGACGCTCCTGCCACCCCTCCAGGGGGAGCTTGCGGAGGTTGTCGTACATGCGCGACTGCGCGTCCTGGAACGCCCTGGGCGCGTGGCCCACGGTGGCGAGGAAGGCGATGCGGTCGCCGTCCCGCACCGCCCGCGCGCGGTTGGCGAGGACGGTTCCGGCGGCGTCGGGGCCGAACGGGCCGGCCGCCTCGGCGGAGTCGCCGGGGGAGGCGCGGGTCCCGGCCGCGCCGTCGCCGCCGGACCGCGCGCCGAGGAGGCAGGCGCCGCCCGCGAGCAGCGCGGCGGCCCCGCTCGCGCCCAGGGCGAGCGCCCTGCGCCGCGTCACGGGGCCGCCGCGCTCCGGATCGTCCTCCATGCGCGCGATCCTATGCAGCGCGCGCCGCCGGAGGCGCCATCACGAGCTTTCCCCGGGGATGCCCCGGCCTCGACCGAACGGGTAGGAATCCGGCCTCCCACTCAGCGGGGCAGGGGAGCCGATCCGCCCCCTGGCGCGGATCGCTCGCCGAGTGCCGCCGAGGGCCGTCTCCAGTAGGTAGAAGAGATCAGAGTTGAGGGAGCGCCGGCCGGCGTCTCGCCCGCTCGACCCGGCGTGCGCGGACGTCGGCGGGGACCCGCGGAGTGACACGCCCACCAAGGGTAACTCACAGTATCGTCAAGAACACGTAGAGGCAGTGTCTGGTCGGCGGTATGGCGATACCGGCACACCACGAGCACGGCATCGGGAACGCCCGGTTCGGGTTCCGGCTGCGGCTGTCGTCTACTGCCGAGCGGGCGCTGCTGGCCGAGTGGGATCGCTGCCGGTGGGTGTGGAATGAATGCGTCGCCCAGTCGAAGGCCGCGCATCGGGCGGGCGCCACGTGCGGGCCCGCGCAACTGGACAAGATGTTGACCGGGTGGCGCGCCGAGAAGTCCTGGCTGCGCAAGGGGACGTCGGTGCCGCAGCAGCAGACCCATCCGCGACTTCGGCCGATCACGGGCCAGGGCGCTCAAAGACATCGTCGAAGGTTTGCCGGTCCGGCAGCGGGCGGGGATGCCCCGGTTCAAGAAGCGGGACCTGACCGATCCGACCCTCAACTACACCCGCCGCGGGTTCCGACTGCGGGACGGGCGCCTGCACCTGGCCGGGGGGCATTGTGGCGGGGGTACGCCTCGTTCGTCGCGACGGCGCGGGTGGAGCCTCTGCCGGCCACCGGACGGGTCCTGGGTGTGGACTGGGGCGTGACCGAGACCGCGACGACCACCTCGGGCGACCACGACCTGCCGCACTCCGAGCACGGTAAGAAGGCACAGGCGCGGCTGGCGCGCTACCAGCGGCAGATGGCGCGGCGCCGCGCCCCCACGGGCAAGAAGCAGTCCAAGGGGTATCGGCGGGCGCGGAAACTGGCGGCCAAAACGCACACGAAGGTCGCCCGACAGCGCCGGGACGACGCCCGCAAGTGGGCGAAGAAGGTGATGCGCGACCATGACGCGGTCGCGGTCGAGGACTTCCGCCCCAAGTTCCTCGCCAAGAGCACGATGGCGCGCAAGGCCGCCGACGCCGCGATCGGCGACACCAAGAAGGCCCTGATCGAGATGGGCCGCAAACACGGCCGAGACGTCCGCCTGGTGGGCCCGGCGTACACCACGATGGACTGCGGCGACTGCGGCGACTGCGGCGCGAGAGCCAAGCACCGCCTGCCGCTGTCCGAGCGCATCTACACCTGCACCGCGTGCGGGACGTCCCGTCCCAGGGACAAGAACTCCGCGCGCGTGATGCTGGTCCGGGCGGGAGGGGACCCGAACGATCCCCTCCCGCCAGGGAGGGGAGCAGTCAAGACTTGTAGTCGGGGTACCCGTAGCCGACGATGTCGTCGGCGGAGCGCTTCTTGATCTTGACGGCGTTGCCGGTGTTGCCCTCGACCGTCTCCACGGTGCCGTCGTCGATCTTCTTGATCACCATGCCGACGTGCCTGATGCGCGAGACGTCCTTGCTGCCGTCCCACGCGTAGAAGACGATCGCGCCCGGCTTCGGCTCGGTGCCCCAGCGGCCGTGCTGCTGGAACCACCTGGCGTGCGCGACCGTCCAGGCGTCGCTGCCGACCTGGTCGGTGAAGCCGATCTGCTCGCCGACCCAGGAGACGAACATGTCGCACCACTGCGCGCCGCTGTAGCCGCCGATGGAGCCGCCGTCGCGGGCGACCGTCTCCTGGGCGCGGGCCGTGCTCATGTACCACTTCTGGAACTTGGTGTCGCCGCCGCCGTCCTCGGTGATCCCCACCTGGGACTTGGCGATCTTGATGGCCTCCGCGGCGGTGGGCCGGGACTCCCCGGACTTCTGGGGAGGGGCCTGCCGCGGCTCGTCCTTCGCGTCCTTCTTGGGCGCCGCCTTGGACGTACTGCGCGGACCGTCCTTGGAGGAGCCCTTGGACGAGCCCTTCGACGACTCGTGCGACGGGCCGCCGCCCGCCTTCTTGGCCGCGGTGACGCCGGCCGCCGCGGCGGTCGCCGGGGCGGGCCCGAACGGCAGGACGGACGCCTGCGCGGTGGCCGCGGCGGTGCCGAGAACGGCGGCGCCGACGATCACGCCGCCGGTCGTCCGCCAGGTGATGGACAGGGAGCCGGGCTTGCGGTGCTTGCCCGGGGTCTTCTTGCGATGCGCGCCTGGCACGGGGGGATCTCTCCTCGACTTCCATGCCGCCTACCGGGTTAGCTGACGGGTTCGGGCGTGGAAGCCGCCCTACGGCCGCCCATGGGCAGGCCGATTCACCCCGAAAAAGGACACAGTGGGTCCCCGGCTCCGCGTCCGGCGCGCGTGTGCGCGGCCGTCGGCGGACTCGGCGGTGACGTGCCGCGTGCGGGCACGCCGGTTCGGATGGGTCTCCGCCGGACGGTCGCGTCCGCGGAGGGCAGGGGTGTTCCGGGCGTGGCCGTCCGATGGGCGGCCACGCCCAGGAAACGCTGCGGAACTCACTCCTTCGCTCTTCCAGACGCCTACCGGGTTAGCTGACGGGTTCGGGCGTGGAAGCTGGCCCTACGGCGGGCTCCACCGGAACGGGGCCGGTAGAGGCGCACCGATTCACCCCGGGTGCCGGAATGCCCGTCCGGGAGGTGTCCCGGACTCCGGCGGTGTGGGTCCCCGGTTCCGCGCTGAGGCGGATTCGGCGCTGCCGCTGCGATCCTGGGGGCGAGATGGGGCCCGGCGCGGGACCTGTCTCCCGCGTGCGAACGAGCGGCGCTGATGTTGTGGGCGGACGGCCCGTTGCCGGGAGCGTCCGGAGCCTGGCCCGGAGATCCGCCGTGGACGCGCTCTCAGCGCCATGCACGCTGCGGGCGTGCACACGGTGGCCGGACCGGCCGCGGTCCACGACGGGACCGCTGCGGCACCGTTCGGGTGCCGCGGGGCGACGCGTGGAGCGTGCCGCCCGGGGGGAGCGGCGCGTGGCTCGCGCCGCCTGACACGCGGCGGCTGGATGCGCCGCGTGGGACCGAGGCGCCTGGTGGGTGCCGCGGGGCCGCGGCGCCTGGAGGGCGCCGGGGTGGTGACAAGGTACCAAAGCCCCAACAGAAGGCAAACCCCCCCAAAATCAACAACGGACCAGGTCAACCCTGGTCCGTTGCCGATGAGAACCCTCAGGCGCCCCTCAGCGGAGCGCCCGGCGGGGCGTCAGGGACGCCCGGCGCCGTAGTAATTGCTCAGGTAGTAGCCCGAGGTGATGCTGACGACCGTGACGGTCTTGCCGCTGCTGGGAGCGTGGATCATCTTGCCGTTGCCCACGTACAGGCCGACGTGGCCGAGGCCGCTGAAGAACACCAGGTCGCCCGGCTGGAGGTCGCTCTTGGCGACCCGCTTGGTCGCGGCCCACTGGGAGTTGGTGGTGCGGGTGATGTTGACGCCCGCGGCCGCCCACGCCTTCATGGTCAGGCCGGAGCAGTCCCACTGGTCCGGTCCCTCGGAGCCCCAGTGGTAGGGGTCCCCGTACTGGGCGTAGGCGAAGTCGATCGCGGTGCGGGCCGAGCCGCTGGCCGGGCCGTTGTAGGTGGCGCCGCCCCCGCCTCCGCCGCCGGAGGACGACGTGCCGCCGCCGAGGCTGCGCACCAGCGCCTTCTGCTTCTTGACCTTGTCGTTGAGTTCCTTCTTCTTCTTCGACAGCTCGTCCTGCTTCTGCTTCACCTCGTCGTAGGCCGCCTTGGCCTGCGCCTGCTCCCGGCGGAGCCGCTGGGCGGTCGCGAGGAACTGGGTGAGCTGGGAGCTGCGCTCGTGCGACAGGTGGGAGAAGACGGCCGCCTGGTCGAGGATCGCCTGCGGGTCCTTGCTGCCCACGAAGCCCGTGACGTCGGCGGAGTCGCCGTTCTTGTAGGCGGCGGCCGCCATCTGGGCGATCTTGGAGCGCTGCTCGTCGAAGGTCGCCTGCTCCTGCTTGGCCGCCTTCGTCGACATGCTGTACTTCTTCTTGGCGACCTTGAGCTTCTCGTTGTTCTGGTTGTACTTCTCGACCTCTTGGTCCATCTGCTCGTTGAGCTTGTTGAGCTTCTTCTGGGCCTGCGCCTTGGTCGGCTTCGGCTCGGCGTGCGCCGCCACCGGGACGTAGGTCAGGGAGGCCGTCAGGCTCAGGGCGGCGACGGCCGCCAGGCGTCGGGAGGCGGCTCTGCTCGCCAGGCCGCCTCTCCGGTCGCGCCCCTGTGCTGGTGCCCCGATGAGATCTTTGGCCACGGTCGGTCTCGCCCCTCTCGTCCACGACGTCAGCCGACGACACTAGCGACGGGCAACAACCGTCACAACCGATTCGTCACTCTTTGATTGACATCGGCGATCATTGTCTCTTTTTTGTGACATTCTGATCACGGGGAGCGACCCGTCCCTTATCGGGGCCTTATGGGTTCCTTATGACCGGCCCAGCCGCCGCAGCAGCAGGGTGGAGGGGCACGGCCGGGCCTGCGCGCGGCGGGCCGCGTCGGCGACCTCCCGGTCCGACGACACCACCACGACCGGACGGCCCGGCGGCTCGGCCCGCACCAGCTCGCCGATCAGCTCGTCCGCGGTCTGGCCGGGGGCGCTGAACTTCACCCGGACGCCGCGCGGCGCCACGATCGCCACCGGCGCGTCCAGCTCCGCGCCGTCGAACACGCATGTCACCTCGGCGCGGGTCTGCGCCGCCAGCCCGCCGAGCCCGGACACCAGCCGGCTGCGCTGGTCCGAGAGCGGCAGCTCGCCGTACCCGGTCTTCGTGACGTTGTAGCCGTCCACCACCAGGTGCACCTGCGGCAGGGCCAGCAGCCGGTCGAGCAGCTGCGGGTCGCCGTCGGACAGCGCCCGGCCCGGGACCGCGCGCTGCGCCGCCCCGCCGACCATGTCGGCCGGGCGGCCGATCGTGGAGGGCAGCGCCAGCTCGCGGCGGACGCCCTGCGCCGCGTCCACGAGCGTGTCGAGCAGCATCCGCAGCCGGACGTCGTCGACGTTGCGCCCCTCCCGCGCCGCGCGCTTGGCGGCCTCCGCGGCGGCCTCCGCCTGGGCGGCGCGGGCGCGCAGCCTGCGCAGCTCCTTCTCGGACGCGGCGGTCGACTCGCGCGCGGCGGCCAGCTCCCGCTCGCTGCCGGCCGCGACTGCGGCCGAGCGCTCCTCGGCCGCCCGGAACCGGGTGCGGGCGTCGTGCAGCTTGCGGCGCAGCTCGGCGACCTCGGCCTTGGTCTCGCGCAGCTCGGCGCGCAGCTTGTCCAGCTCGGCGGAGCGCGCGCCGCGGGCGGCGGCCAGCTCCTCGCGCAGCGCGGCGACGCGGCGCTCGGCGGCCTCCTCCTCCGACGCGGTCGCGGAGCGGTCCAGCTCGGCGCGGGCCGACTCCACGAGCGCCGTCCAGCCCGCGGGCCGCAGCAGGTAGGCTAGCACCGCGACCCGCACCGGGTCGGCGGCGGGCGGTACCCGCCCGCCCTCGACGGCCTCCGCCAGGTCGGCCTCCGCCTCGCGCAGCACCCCGGCGACCCGCTCCCGGAAGCCGGGGTCCTTCTCCAGCACCGCCGCGATGTGCTGCCCGGCGAGCTTGGCGCGCTTGCGGCGCTCGAACCGCGCGAACCGGCGCAGCGGCGCGGGGACCTCGTCGGCGGGCAGCGACCCGATCAGCTCCGCGGCGGCCTCCACCACGGACTGCCGTACGGGTTCGGGGAGGGGCCGGCTGAGATTCTCTTCCCCGGGAGCGTGGGGGGTCGCACCCCCGGAAGGAGGCGGATTCTCTTCGGACTCCGTGCAGCCGGGGGTCGCTTCGGGGCCGCTGTCGATGATCCCGCTCCTTCCGGGGTGCGCCGGTGGGCTGTGTCTTCCCTACCGCCCCGAGTCTTAATCGGCGATCGACCAGGGCGGACGTGCGGTATGCCGGATCGCGCCGGGTTCCCCCGAACGTCCCCGCGGCCCCCCGGCCCGGCGGGACGCGCCGGCGCCCCCCAACCCTAGCGGCCCCGGCTTCTGTCGGTGGGGTCCTCTACGGTCGCGGACATGACGAGTCCGCAGGGTGCGCAGGGTGCGGGAATCCAGGGCACGCTGGACGACCTCGGCACCCCGCTCGCCGAGGTCACCTTCGTGGTGGTCGACCTGGAGACGACGGGCGGCTCGGCCGCCGACTCGGCCATCACCGAGATCGGCGCGGTGAAGGTGCGCGGGGGAGCCGAGCTCGGCGAGCTCGGCACGCTGGTCGACCCGGGCGGGCCCGTCCCGCCGTTCATCACCGCGCTGACCGGCATCACCACGGCGATGGTGACGGCCGCGCCGCGCATCGAGTCGGTGCTGCCGGCGTTCCTGGAGTTCGCCCGCGGCTGCGTGCTCGTCGCGCACAACGCCCCGTTCGACATCGGCTTCCTGAAGAGCGCCTGCGCCGCGAACGGCCACCCGTGGCCCGCGTTCCCCGTCGTCGACACGGTCGACCTGGCGCGCCGCGTCCTGTCCAGGGACGAGGTGCCCAACTGCAAGCTCGGCACGCTCGCCCGGTTCTTCCGGACGTCCAGCGAGCCGACGCACCGCGCCCTCGCCGACGCCCGCGCCACCGTGGAGGTCCTGCACGGCCTCATCGAGCGGCTCGGCTCGTTCGGCGTCACCTCGCTGGAGGAGATGCGCGGCTTCGCCAAGGCGCCCACCCCCGAGCAGCGCCGCAAGCGGCACCTCGCCGACGACGTGCCGAGCACGCCCGGCGTCTACCTGTTCGAGGACCACGCCGGCGAGGTGCTCTACGTCGGCAAGAGCGGCGACCTGCGCTCGCGCGTGCGCAGCTACTTCACCGGCTCGGAGACGCGCCGGCGGGTCCGCGAGATGGTCGGGCTCGCCGAGCGCGTCCGGACGATCGTGTGCACCACCGGGCTGGAGGCCGAGGTCCGCGAGCTGCGGCTGATCGCCGCGCACAAGCCGCGCTACAACCGCCGCTCCAAGTTCCCCGAGCGGGCGATCTGGCTGAAGCTGACCGCCGAGCCGTTCCCGCGGCTGTCGATCGTCCGGGAGTGCCGCGCCGACGGCGCCCGCTACCTCGGCCCGATCTCCTCCCGCCGGCAGGCCGAGGAGGCGCGGGCGGCGCTGCACGAGGCCGTCCCGCTGCGCCAGTGCACGCAGCGGCTGACGCTCCGCATCATCGAGCGCGGCAAGGGCCGCGCCTGCGCGCTCGCCGAGATCGGGCGCTGCGGGGCGCCCTGCGACGGCCGCGAGTCCCCCGACGCCTACGCCGTGCACGCCGACACCGCGCGCTCGGTGCTGGAGGGCGACGTGCGCCCGGTCGTCGCCGCCGCGCAGGTGCGCATCGACCGGCTCGCGTCCGAGCTGCGCTACGAGGAGGCCGCCGCGCAGCGCGACCGGATCGCCGCGTTCGTCCGCGCCGCCGCGCGCGGGCAGCGGCTCGCCGCGCTGGCCCGGCTCCCGGAGCTGGTCGCGGCGCGGCCCGCGTTCGACGGCGGCTGGGAGCTGTCGGTCGTGCGGTACGGGCGGCTCGCCGCCGCCGGGACCGTCCCGCCGCACGCGCGGCCCCGCCCGTACGTGGACGCGCTGATCGCCACCGCCGAGACGGTGTTCCCGCCGGCCGGCGAGGCGCCCGGCGGGGTCGCGCTCGGCGCGCCGCCGTCGACGGGCGCCACCGCCGAGGAGATGGAGTGCGTGCTGCGCTGGCTCGACCTGCCCGGCGTCCGGCTGGTCGAGGTCGACGGCCCGTGGACGTGCCCCGCGCACGGCGCCGAGGGCCTGCGCGAATGGATCGACAAGGGCTACGAGCGGTACGAGCCGTCCCCTCCGAGGGCCGGCCGCCCACTAAGGTGACGATGTGGCCCTGCCCCTCTACGACAGCCAGCCGGCCCGGCGCGTCCCCTGGGTGACCTACCTGCTGGTGGCGGTCAACGTCGTGGTCTTCCTGCTGACCCCCATGTCGAACTTCGCCGCCTGGTACGGCGAGGACGGGGTCCGCGAGTGCAGGGCGGCGCACTTCACCTTCGAGTACGGCGCGGTGCCGAAGGAGCTGACGACCGGCGACCAGCAGCCGATCCCGTCCGGCATCGCGCACCAGTGCGGGCCCGCGTCCTACCACAAGGCGCCCTGGACGTCGGCGTTCACCTCGATGTTCCTGCACTCCGGCGCGCTGCACCTGCTCGGCAACCTGGTGGCGCTGTTCGTCGTCGGCATGGGCGTCGAGGACCGGCTCGGGCGCTGGCGCTACCTGCTCAGCTACCTGGCGTTCGGGCTCGTCGCCGTCTACGGGTTCGCCTGGACCTCGCCCGACTCGACGGTCCCGCTCATCGGCGCGTCCGGGGCCATCGCCGGGGTGATGGGCGCCTACGTGATCCTGAACCCGCGCGGCCGCATCGTCAGCTGGGTGCCGCCGGTCATCGTGGTGCGGCTGCCGGTGTGGGTGGTGCTCGGGTACTGGTTCGTCCTGCAGTGGCTCTCACTCGGCGACGAGAAGAGCAACGTGGCCTACACGGCGCACATCTACGGGTTCGCGGCCGGGGTGGTGTTCGCGCTCCTCGCGCGTCGCGCCGGCACGGCGGGCAGGCTGGCCGCGCTGAGCCGCGGCTGACCCTGCCGGTAGGGTCGGAGGGTCCGCATCTGAGGGGGAGGGCGAAGTGGTCACTGCGATCGTGTTCGTCAAGGCCGACGTCGCGCGCATCCATGAGGTGGCCGAGACGATCGCCGCGCTGGACGGTGTCAGCGAGGTCTACTCGGTCACCGGCGACCACGACCTGATGGCCATGGTCCGGGTGCGGCGGCACGAGGAGCTGAACGACGTCATCCCGGGCCGGATCAACAAGGTCCCCGGCATCGTCGGCACCGAGACGCACATCGCCTTCCGCACCTACTCCCAGCACGACCTGGAGCAGGCGTTCGCCCTCGGCCTCCCCGACGCCGACTGACGGCCCTCCCAGCGGGCGCCCGCCGCGGTCAGCCGGCGGTGACGACCGACAGGGACAGGTCTCCGCACGGCCGGGCCGCGTAACCGGGGCTCTCGCGGTAGACGGCGCCGGGCGGCCAGCTCGCGGTGTTGGACGCCATGACCCGGCCGGGGGCGTTGACGACGAACGCGGGCGCGGGGATCTCGCGCAGCGCGGGGACGACCTCGTTCTCGAACGTCCGGGCGAACACGTCCGCGGCGGCGACGCCGGCGAAGGCCCCGGCGACGTGCACGGGCGCCGATAACGTCAGGACGTACTCGTCACTGCACAGGTAGTCGACGTAGGGGCCGCAGACGGTCCGCTCGGCGCCGCTCTCGGGCCCGGTGAACCACTCCCAGCGGGTGTAGTCGTAGAGGGCGCTGCGCTCGGGGTCCAGGTCGCGGAGCAGCTGGGACGGACGGCCCGCCGGGCCGGTCTGCCACCACTCCAGGTACCAGGCGGCGTCGGCGAGCAGCCGCGGCGCCGCGATGAACCCGAGGCCGCAGACCAGCGGGCCGAGCCGCGCGAGCAGCAGCGGGCGCAGGTCGGCGAGGTCGGCGCTGACGGGGGCGCGGCCGGTGCGGTGGACGTCGGCCAGGCACCGGGCCGCCGCCTCGCGGACCCGGGCCACGGTCGTGAACACGCCGTCCAGGGTCGCGCGGACGTGCGCCGCCGCCGCGCCGACGGCCGGTGCCTCGGCGGGCATGGGACCCCCTCAGAGTGCGAGCCGTCGTTCAATGAGACGTTCTACCGCATTCAGGACGTGACTTTCAGCTACATCGCGGGCTCGGGCGTCGTCGGCGGCCTCGATGGCGTCGACGATCGCGGCGTGCTCGGCGTCGACCCGGCCGCGCCGGTCCGGCAGGTCGTGCACGGCCCACACCAGCGGCCCGATCTCGGCCTGCAGCCGGATCTCCTCGCGGGTGAGCCGGCCGGACTGGGAGGCGGCGGCGACCTCCAGGTGGAGCCGGCCGTCCAGCCGGCACATCCCGGCGCCGCCCTCGGACATCTCGGCCAGCGAGCGGCGCAGCCGCCGGACGTCGCCGGGCAGCGAGCGGAGCGCGGCGAGGCGCGCGGCGGCGCCGGCGATGGCGGCGTAGTGGTCGCCGAGGTCGCGCAGCTCCTCAGCGCTGAGCGAACCGAGCCGCTCGTCGAGGTCGAACGGCCTGGCGGGGGCCCGGACGAAGCTGCCGCCGCCCCGCCCGCGCCGGGTCTCGATGAGCCCTTGCTGACGCAAGGCCATCAGCGCCTCGCGTAGGGTGACCGTGGAGACGCCCAGATGCGCCGCGAGGTCGGTCTCGCTCGGCAGCTGCTCGCCGTCGCCGAGGAGGCCGAGCGCGATCGCGTCGCTGAGCCGCCGCACCACCGCGTGCACCCGCGCGGTGTTGTCCACGGGCGCGAACACGACGAGATGCGCGCTGTTCATGGGCCCCCTCCCGGTGTTGCTCACAGTGATACCGGAACATCACTTGAACTGAAACCTATGAATCCATATGTTTTCGGTCATGCCGGTGACAGCGGTGAGGATCCGCGATCTGCGCAAGACCTTCGGTTCCGTCGAGGCGGTGGCGGGCGTCGACCTCGACATCGGGGACGGCGAGTTCTTCTCGATGCTCGGCCCGTCCGGTTCCGGGAAGACGACCGTGCTGCGGCTCATCGCGGGCTTCGAGCACCCGGCGTCCGGGACGGTCGAGCTCGGCGGCCGGGACGTGACCGGGCTCCCGCCGTTCGACCGCGACGTCAACACCGTCTTCCAGGACTACGCGCTCTTCCCGCACATGGACGTGCTCCGCAACGTCGAGTACGGGCTCAAGGTGCGGCGGGTGCCGCGCGCCAAGCGGCGTGAGCGGGCGCTGGAGGCGCTGCACGGCGTCCGGCTCGACGGGATGGAGGCGCGCCGCCCCGGCGAGCTGTCGGGCGGCCAGCGGCAGCGGGTGGCGCTCGCCCGCGCCCTGGTCAACGAGCCGCGGGTGCTGCTGCTGGACGAGCCGCTCGGCGCGCTCGACCTGAAGCTGCGCGAGGAGATGCAGGTCGAGCTGAAGGCCCTGCAGCGGCGGGCCGGCATCACGTTCGTGTTCGTCACCCACGACCAGGAGGAGGCGCTGACCCTCAGCGACCGGGTCGCCGTCCTCAACGCGGGCCGCGTCGAGCAGGTCGGGACGCCCGCCGAGGTGTACGAGCGCCCCGCGACGGAGTTCGTCGCGGGCTTCGTCGGGACCTCCAACCGGATCGGCGGCGCCTGCGTCCGGCCGGAGAAGATCCACGTCGCGGTCGAGGGCGGCGGACTGGACACGGACGGGCCGGACGCGGGCGGGCCGGGCGCGGGGGACCGGCACGCCGCCGGCACGGTCGCGGAGGTCGTCTACGCGGGCGCGGTGACCCGCTTCGTCATCGACCTGGAGTCGGGGGACCGGGTCGTGGCGCTCCAGCAGAACCTGCGGACCTCCTCCCTGGACGTGCTGGGGCGCCGCGGCGCCCGCGTCCGGATCAGCTGGCACGCGGCGCACGAGTTCCACGTCTCGGGCACCGGCACGGGCAGCGACCCGGAGCCGGCGTCCGCCTCCTGATTCACCCCCAACCCCCGAGAATAAGGAGTTCCCCATGTGGTCCACGCGCATGGCGCTCGCCGCCGCGGCGACGCTGGCGATCGGACTGACGGCCGCCGCGTGCGGCGACGACGGCTCGGGCGGCAAGGCGTCCGGTGCCGGGCAGGGCGGCTTCACCGTCCCGAAGATCCCGATGCGGCAGTCGCTCGGCGCGGGCGAGGGCGAGGTCAACCTGGTCGCCTGGGCCGGCTACGCCGAGGACGGCTCCAACGACCCGAAGGTCGACTGGGTCACCCCGTTCGAGAAGCAGACCGGCTGCAAGGTCAACACCAAGGTCGCCGGGACGTCCGACGAGATGGTCACGCTGATGAAGACCGGCGAGTACGACGCGGTCTCGGCGTCCGGCGACGCCTCGCTGCGGCTCATCGCCTCCGGGACGGTCGCGCCCGTCAACACCAAACTCGTTCCGAACTACGCCGATGTCTTCGCGGGCCTGAAGATGCAGCCGTGGAACTCGGTGAACGGCGTCTCCTACGGCATCCCGCACGGCCGCGGCGCCAACCTGCTGATGTGGCGCACCGACACGGTGAAGCCCGCGCCCGACTCGTGGGGCGCGGTGTTCGACGCGAACTCCCCGTACAAGGGGAAGATCACCGCCTACGACTCGCCGATCTACATCGCCGACGCCGCCCTCTACCTGATGTCGGCCAAGCCGGAGCTCGGCATCAAGAACCCGTACGCGCTCGACCAGAAGCAGTTCGACGCGGCCGTCGGCCTGCTGAAGACGCAGCGCGGGCTCGTCGGCGAGTACTGGTCCGACTACACCAAGGAGGTCCAGGCGTTCAAGAGCGGCGACTCCGTCCTCGGGACGACGTGGCAGGTCATCGCGAACCTCGCCGAGTCGGAGAAGGCGCCGGTGGAGGTGGCGCTGCCCAAGGAGGGCTCCACCGGCTGGTCGGACACCTGGATGGTCGCCGCCAAGGCCAAGCACCCGGACTGCGCCTACAAGTGGCTCGACTGGATCGTGTCGCCCAAGGCGAACGCGCAGGTCGCCGAGTGGTTCGGTGAGGCGCCGGCGAACGCCAAGGCGTGCCGGGAGACGTCCGACAAGAGCTTCTGCGACACCTTCCACGCCACCGACGAGAACTACTTCTCCAAGGTGCACTTCTGGACGACGCCGATCGCGCAGTGCCTGGACGGGCGCACGAACGTCAGGTGCGTCGACTACTCCAAGTGGACCCAGGCGTGGACCGCGATCAAGGGATGACCGCTCCCGCCCTGACCGGCGGGGACGACGCCCGCCCGGCGCCGGGACCCCGGCGCCGGGCGGCGGCCCTGCTGCACCGCCGGCCCCGGCTGCGGCTGTCGCTGCTGCTGTCGGCGCCGCTCGCCTGGCTGGTCGTCGTCTACCTCGGCGCCCTCGCCGCCATCTTCCTCACCGCGTTCTGGACGACCGACGTCTTCACCGGCGAGGTCGTCCGCCGGTTCACCCTGGCCAACTTCGAGGCGATGCTGGACGAGCCCGTCTACCGGACGGTCGCCCTGCGCAGCCTCGGCGTCGCGGCCGCCGTCACCCTCATCGACACCGCCATCGGCTTCCCCATGGCGCTCTACATGGCCAAGGTCGCCAGGCCGCGGTACCGGCCGTACCTAATGATCGCGATCCTGGCGCCGCTGTGGGCCGCCTACCTCGTCAAGGCGTACGCGTGGCGGGTGATGCTGCAGCAGGGCGGCCTGCTCGACGAGGTGCTGCGCCCGGTCGGGCTCGGCAGCCCCGGCTACGGCCTCACCGCGACCGTGCTCGTCCTGTCCTACCTGTGGCTGCCGTACATGATCCTGCCCGTCTACACCGGCCTGGAGCGGCTCCCGGACTCGCTGCTGGACGCCTCCGGCGACCTCGGCGCCCGGCCGCTGCGCACGTTCCGGACCGTACTGCTGCCGCTGGTGTTCCCATCGCTGGTGGCCGGGTCGGTCTTCACGTTCTCGCTGTCGCTCGGCGACTACATCACCGTGAAGATCGTCGGCGGCTCGCAGCAGCTGCTCGGCAACGTCGTCTACGACAACATCGGCGCCGCCAACAACCTGCCGTTCGCCGCGGCCGTCGCCACGATCCCGGTGGTGGTGATGCTCGGCTACCTGGCCGCCGCGCACCGCACCGGCGCGCTCAGGGAGCTGTGATGACCTTCTCGCCCGCCGCGCGGATCGCGCTGCGCGTCCTCATGGCGCTCGGCCTCGCCGTCATCTACGTGCCGCTGCTCGTCGTCCTGGTCAACTCCGTCAACGCCGACAAGACGTTCGGCTGGCCGCCGCCCGGCCTCACCGGGCGCTGGTGGTCGCAGGCGCTGGCCAACGAGGGCGCCCGGCAGGCCGTCCTCACCAGCGTCAAGGCGGGGCTCGGCGCGACGGCGATCGCGCTCGTCCTCGGCACGATGGCCGCGTTCGCGGTGGCGCGGTACAGGTTCTTCGGACGCGAGACGGTGTCGCTCGTCGTCATCCTGCCGATCGCGCTGCCCGGCATCGTCACCGGCATCGCCCTCAGCAACGCCTTCCAGGTCGTGCTGAAGCCGCTCGGGATCGGGCTCGGCCTGTTCACCATCATCGTCGGGCACGCCACGTTCTGCGTCGTCACCATCTACAACAACGTGCTGGCCCGGCTCCGCCGCACCGGGACGAGCCTGGAGGAGGCGTCCGCCGACCTCGGCGCCGACACCTTCCAGACGTTCCGGCACGTGACCCTCCCGACGCTGCGCTCGGCGTTCCTCGCGGGCGGCCTGCTGTCGTTCGCGCTGTCCTTCGACGAGATCATCGTGACCACGTTCACCGCCGGGCCGGGCGCCACGACGCTGCCGATCTGGATCTTCAACAACCTGTTCCGGCCCAACCAGGCCCCGGTCGTCAACGTCCTCGCCGCCGCCCTGATCGTGCTGTCGATCGTTCCGATCTACCTGGCCCAGCGCATCTCGAGCGGCGCCCGGAACGTGGCGTGAGCGGTGCGGGCGGTGCGGGCGTCAGCCGCGCAGGGCCTGGGAGGTGTCGATCCAGCGGTCGAGCAGGGTGCTCGCCGCGCCCGAGTCGACGGCCACCGCGGCCCGCTCGAAGGCCGCGCGCAGGGCCGCGGTGAGCTCCGCGGCCGGCGGGGCGCCCTCGTAGGCGGCGATGAGCGCGGCGGCGTTCAGCAGCACCATGTCGCGGACGGCGCCCTTCGCGCCGGCGAACGTCTCGCGCGCCACCCGGCCGTTGAACGCCGCGTCCGCGCCGCGCAGGTCCTCCGGGCGCGCGGGCGGGATGCCGAGGTCGGCCGGGTCGAACACCGTCTCCGTCGCCGTCCCCTCGCGGACCACCCACACCGTGGAGGTGCCGGTGGTGGTCAGCTCGTCCAGCCCGTCGTCGCCGCGGAACACCAGCGACGAGCAGCCGCGCGCGGCGAACACGCCGGCGATGACGCCCGCCATCCGCGGATGGAACACCCCGACCGCCTGCGCGGACGGGCGCGCCGGGTTCGTCAGCGGGCCGAGGAAGTTGAACACCGTCGGCGTGCCGAGCTCGCTGCGGGTCCGGGACGCGTGCCGCAGCGCCGGGTGGTAGAGCGGCGCGAAGCAGAAGGTGATGCCGAGCTCCGCGGCGACCCGCGCGGTGGCCTCCGGCGGCAGGTCGATGGCGACGCCGAGGTGCTCCAGCAGGTCGGCGGCGCCGCACGAGGACGACGCGGCCCGGTTGCCGTGCTTGACGACCCGGACGCCGGACGCGGCGGCCACCACGGCGGCCATCGTGGAGATGTTGACCGTGTGGGCGCGGTCGCCGCCCGTCCCGACGAGGTCGGCGATGGGCCCCGGCACCTCGATGCGGGTGGCGTTGTCCATCATGCCCTCGGCGAGGCCGGTGACCTCCTCGACCGTCTCGCCCTTGGCGCGCAGCGCGACCGCGAAGCCCGCGATCTGCACGTCGCTGGCCTCCCCGGCCATGATGCTGTTCATGGCCCAGGCGGTCTCCTCGCTGGACAGCGAGTCGCCCGAGAGCAGGGCGTTGAGCAGTGCGGGCCAGCTGGTGCGCGCGTCCATGTCCCCTACCGGGTCGTCGCGGGTCGGTGTGCGGAGGGTCCTACAGGGTGGTGAGGCGGTTCTCGATGCGGTGGCGCATCAGGCCGGCCAGCGCGTCCGCGAGCGCCATCGGGTCGATCGGCAGGCCCGCCACGGCGTCGGCGCGCGACCAGGTGGCCAGCCAGCCGTCGTCGCGGCGGGCGATCAGGGCGAGGACCGGCGGGCAGTCGTACACCTCGTCCTTGGCCTGCCGGCACACGCCGAGCCCGCCGGCGGGCTGCGCCTCGCCGTCGACGATCGCGACGCCGATGTCGCCCTCGTCCAGCCGGGCCACGACGGCGGGCTGCGTGGCGATCTCCACGAACTCGACCCTGGGGAGGTCGGCGGCGGGGCGGCGCCCGATCGCCATCCGGATCTGGGCGCGGGTGTTCGCGTCGTCGCTGTAGACGAGGACCTTCATCGTGGTCTCCGGGGCGGTGCTCATGCACGTGAGGGTACCGGGTCGCGCACCCCCGCAACACGCTCGGGGAACCCTAGATGGGGGGTCATGCGTCACTCACCGGATGGGGGCGCAATAATGCTGCCCGTGACAGCATCCGCGATAGAGACAACACCTCACGCACGGGCGAACCGTCCCAATATGGTCAGCGTGGGGACGATCGTTTGGCTGTCGTCCGAGCTGATGTTCTTCGCGGCGCTGTTCGCGATGTTCTTCACGATCCGCTCCGTGACGATCGGCCAGCATGGGGAGAGCGCATGGCCGGGCGCCCCACTGGACCTGCCGCTGTCGGCGGCGAACACGACCATCCTCGTGCTGTCCTCGGTGACGTGCCAGATGGGCGTGTTCAAGGCCGAGGCGGGCAAGGTCGGGCGTGACGGCAGCTTCTTGAACCCGGCGCGCTGGGGCCTGCGCGAGTGGTACGTCCTGTCCTTCCTCATGGGCGCGTACTTCGTCGCGGGCCAGGGCTACGAGTACTACAACCTCGTCACCCACGACGGGCTGACCTTCTCGTCCTCCGCCTACGGCTCGGTCTTCTACCTGGCCACCGGCTTCCACGGCCTGCACGTGATCGGCGGCCTCGTGGCGTTCCTGTTCCTGCTCGGGCGCACCTACGCCGCCAAGCGGTGGACGCACGAGCAGGCGACGAGCGCGATCGTCGTGTCCTACTACTGGCACTTCGTCGACGTGGTGTGGATCGGCCTGTTCTCGGTCGTGTACCTGCTCGACCTCTGACCCCATCCCGACGACATGACCCGAACGGGGATTTCCGTGAAAAGGATCACCGCATGGCGACGGCGCCCGTGGGCGGGCTACGCCGTCGTGCTGGCGGCCCTGGCGGCGATCGGCGTGGTCTACGCCGGCTTCTCGCCGCAGACCGACCGCGCCGAGGCGCAGAGCACCGCGCAGGCCGCGGCGGACTTGAGGCACGGGCAGCAGCTGTTCAACAAGAACTGCGCGAGCTGCCACGGGCTGAACGCCGAGGGCACCAAGGACGCCAAGGGCAACCCGATCGCCCCGAGCCTCATCGGGGTGGGCGCCGCATCCGTCGACTTCCAGGTCAGCACGGGCCGCATGCCCGCGATGAACCCTGACGCGCAGGTGCCGCGCAAGGACCCGATCCCCACCTTCGACACCTCGATCAAGACCGACTACGAGGAGAAGGACAAGCGGGAGGCGGCGGAGAAGCAGAAGGCGCAGGCCGAGAAGAACCTCGCCGACCTGCGGTCCTACATCGCTTCGCTCGGCGGCGGCCCCGAGGTGCCGCCGGCGTCGGCCGTGGACCCGTCCAAGGGCGACGTCGCGCTCGGCGGGAAGCTGTTCCGCACCAACTGCGCGCAGTGCCACAGCTTCACCGGGCAGGGCGGCGCGCTGACGGGCGGCAAGTACGCGCCCAAGCTGTCGACCAGCGACGTCACGCCCACCCAGATGTACGAAGCGATGCTGACCGGCCCGCAGGCGATGCCGGTCTTCAACGACACCACGCTCACCCCGCAGGACAAGCAGGCCGTCATCGCCTTCCTCGTCCAGACGCGCGAAGAGCCCAACCCGGGCGGTAACGGCCTCGGCCGCATCGGCCCGGTGAGCGAGGGCATCGTCGCCTGGCTGGTCGGCGTCGGCCTGCTGGTGATGGCGGCCGCGTGGATCACCGCGAAGAAGCCGAAGAAGCTGAAGAAGTCATGAGCGACGACGACAACAAGGACACGGCGGGCTCGACGGGCCCGCGCGAGGACGGCGGCCGGCGCGAGCGCGTGATCGGCACGCCGTCCCCGGCGAGGGAGAAGGCGCTCCTCGCCGAGGACGACATCTCGGCGCCCGCGGGCGTGGGAGACCAGCTCGACGAGCAGTCGGCCAAGCGCGCCGAGCGGATCGTGGCGGCGTTCTTCCTGCTCGCGTTCCTGGCCAGCGTGGCGTTCATCGCCTACTTCATCGGCTGGAGCGGCCGCGACGGCGGGATGCACGGCATCTGGGACGCCCGCGAGGTCAACTTCTGGCTCGGCGGCACGATGGCGCTGGCCTTCCTGTCGATGGCGATCGGCGTCACCATCTGGGTGCGCCGGCTGATGACCAGCAAGCCGATCATCCAGGAGCGGCACGAGCTGGCCGCCGACGAGGAGACCAAGGAGACCTTCAACCGGGAGTTCCTGGCCGGGGCGGAGGACAGCGGCATCACCAAGCGGCCGCTGCTGCGCCGCACCCTGCTGCTGGCCGCCGCGCCGCTCGGCCTGGCACCGCTGGTGCTGCTGCGCGACCTCGGCCCGCTGCCGGAGAAGCGGCTCCGCCACACCTTCTGGGGCGAGGCGGTCAAGCGGGCCAAGGCCGAGGGCAAGCGGGGCGTCCGGCTGGTCGTGGACGGCACCAACAAGCCGCTCCGGGTCAGCGACTTCGCCACCCCCGGCTCGATGATCACCGTGCTGCCGGAGGGGATGGAGGAGCACCTGCCCGAGAACCAGGTGATCACCCAGGTCGCCAAGGCCGTCACGATCCTCATCAACGTCCCCGCGGACGAGTTCAAGCCCGCCAAGGGGCGCGAGAACTGGCACATCAACGGTGTGGTGGCCTACTCCAAGGTCTGCACGCACGTCGGCTGCCCGGCGGCCCTGTACGAGCAGACCACGCACCACATCCTGTGCCCGTGCCACCAGTCCACCTTCGACGCCACCGACGCGGCGAAGGTCATCTTCGGCCCGGCCGCGCGGCCGCTGCCGCAGCTGCCGCTGGCCGTCGAGGACGGGTACATCGTCGCGACGAGCGACTACCACGAACCGGTCGGCCCGAGCTTCTGGGAGCGCGGATGAGCGAGGCCACAGCTCCGAAGGCGGTCGAGGCTCCGCTGACGTTCCTCGACGACCGTCTCGGCTCCACGACCTTCCTCAAGCGGAACCTGAAGAAGGTCTTCCCGGACCACTGGTCCTTCATGCTGGGCGAGATCGCCCTGTACTCCTTCATCATCCTGCTGCTGACCGGAGTGTTCCTGACGCTCTGGTTCAAGCCCAGCATGGTCGAGGTCGTCTACGACGGCTCGTACCATCCGCTGAACGGCGTGAAGATGTCGGAGGCGTACGCCTCGACGCTGCACATCAGCTTCGACGTCCGCGGCGGCCTGCTCATGCGGCAGATCCACCACTGGGCGGCGCTGCTGTTCATGGCGTCGATCCTGGCGCACATGCTGCGGGTGTTCTTCACCGGCGCCTACCGCAAGCCGCGCGAGCTGAACTGGCTGATCGGCATCGGCATGTTCACGCTCGGCATGCTGGAGGGCCTCGCCGGCTACTCGCTGCCGGACGACCTGCTGTCCGGCACCGGCCTGCGCATCACCCAGGGCGTCGCGGAGGGCATCCCGATCGTCGGGACCTACCTCTACATGTTCCTGTTCGGCGGCGAGTTCCCCGGCCAGGACATCGTGCCGCGCCTCTACATGGTGCACATCCTGCTGATCCCGGCGCTGCTGCTCGGCATGGTCACCGCGCACATGATGATCATGTGGGTGCAGAAGCACACCGCGATGCCGGTCAAGAACCAGTCCGAGAAGCAGGTGTACGGCTACCCGTTCTACCCGGTCTTCATGGCCAAGACGGGCGCCTACTTCCTGTTCACCTTCGGTGTGCTGGCGCTGCTCGGGGCGTTCGCCCAGGTCAACCCGATCTGGTTGTTCGGTCCGTACGACCCCGGTGCCATCTCCTCGGCGTCCCAGCCCGACTGGTACATGGGCGTCCTGGAGGGCTCGCTGCGCATCATGCCCGGCTGGGAGTACAACTTCCTCGGGCACACGCTCAGCCTGAGCGTGCTGATCCCGGCGGCGCTGCCGCTCGGCATCGTGTTCGGCGGCGCGGCGGCCTGGCCGTGGATCGAGGCGTGGGTGACCGGCGACAAGCGGCACCACCACGTCAACACCCGGCCGCGCAACGCCCCGGTCCGCACCGCGACGGGCATCGCCGCCGTCACCTTCTACGGGCTGCTGTGGCTGGCCGGCGCGAACGACGTCCTCGCCGAGAAGTTCCACATCTCGCTGTTCGCCACGACGTGGTTCTTCCGGGTGACGTTCTTCCTCGGGCCGATCATCGCGTTCATCGTCACGAAGCGGATCTGCCTCGGCCTGCAGCGCAAGGACGCCGACATCATCGGGCACGGCGTGGAGAGCGGCGTGATCACGATGTCGCCGGAGGGCAGGTTCGCCGAGCGGCACGAGGCGGCCCGCGACGAGGAGAAGCACGTCATCCTGTCCAAGGAGAACGCGCGGCTCCAGCCGCCGGACCGCGACGCCCACGGCGTCCCGGCGCCCGGGGCGAAGGGCCCGATCGGTCACCTGCGCGCCCGCCTCAACCGCGCGTGGACCTACGACGACATCCCCGTCGAGGAGCACGCGCACGGTGAGCACGAGGAGATCGAGGGCGACCGGACGTCGCAGGAGATCACCCGCTGATCGCCCGCGGCGCACCGCACGCACAGGGGCCCGCCACCGCACCTGCGGTGGCGGGCCCCCGCCGTTCCGGTGATGGCGCGTTCCGGGCGGTCCGTATCCTGGCCGGACGATGACCAAGACGCTGTTCGTCACCAATGACTTCCCGCCCCGCCCGGGCGGCATCCAGGCGTTCGTGCACGGCCTCGCGGCCCGCCGCCCGCCCGGCTCGGTGGTCGTGTACGCGCCCGCGTGGAAGGGCGCCGCGGAGTTCGACGCGCGGCAGCCGTTCCCGGTCGTCCGGCATCCGGGGTCGCTGATGCTGCCGGAGCCGGGCGTGCTGCGCCGCGCCGCCGACGTGCTGCGCGCCGAGGACTGCGACTCGGTCGTGTTCGGCGCGGCGGCGCCGCTCGGCCTGCTGGCGCCGGCGCTGGCCCGGCGCGGCGCGCACCGCCTCGTCGCCCTGACGCACGGGCACGAGGCGGGGTGGGCGGCGCTGCCGGCGGCGCGGCGCCTGCTGCGCCGCATCGGCGACGACGTCGACGTCCTGACCTACCTGGGCGAGTACACCCGCCTGCGGATGGCGCGGGCGCTGACCCCGGCCGCCTCCGCGCGGATGTCGCGGCTCGCGCCGGGCGTCGACGAGAAGGTCTTCCGCCGGGACGCCGGCGGCGCGCAGGTCCGGGCCCGGCTCGGGCTGGCGGACCGCCCGGTGGCGGTCTGCGTCTCCCGCCTCGTCCCGCGCAAGGGGCAGGACGCGCTGATCCACGCGTGGCCGCACGTCCTGCGGCGGCAGCCGGACGCCGTGCTCCTCCTCGTCGGCGGCGGCTCCTACCGGGCCGCCCTGGAACGCCTCGCCTCGTCCCTCGGCGTCCGGGCGTCCGTGGTCTTCACCGGCGGTGTGGGCTGGGAGGAGCTGCCCGCCCACTACGACGCGGGCGACGTCTTCGCGATGCCGTGCCGGACCCGGCGCCGCGGCCTCGACGTGGAGGGCCTCGGCATCGTCTACCTGGAGGCGTCGGCGACGGGGCTGCCCGTCATCGCCGGCGACTCCGGCGGCGCGCCCGACGCCGTCCTGGACGGCGAGACGGGCCTGGTCGTGCCGGGCCGCTCCGTCGCCGGGATCGCCGAAGCCCTCGTCGGCCTGCTGTCCGACCCGTCCCGCGCCCGCGCGATGGGCGACCGGGGCCGCGCCTGGGTCGAGCGCGAATGGCGCTGGGAGATCCAGGCCGCCCGGCTGGGCAGCCTGCTCGCCCCCTGAGATGGCAGGATGCGGCTATGGACATCGAGGACGCATGGGGCCGCGTTCCCGGGGATGCCGCCCGGTGGCTGCGCGAGCTGGATCCGGGCCACGGCCATTCGGGGTTCGAACCGCCGCGCCGGCCCGACGCCGCCTGGCTCCTGCACGCGATGTACGTGTGGGAGGAGGGCCTGGTCACCACCACCCACGACGATGTCCACCAGTCGGTGACGGCGGCGGGGCTCACCGCCCAGGCCGACGTGGGGGACCTGCTGGAGGGCGCGATCGTCACCGGCGTCGACATCGGCCGCAGCGGCGACCCGGGCGCCGGCTGGCGGCGGCTGCGCTGGCGGGAGCTGGCCCGCGGCTTCGGTGAGCCGGTCGTCCCCGACGGCGCGCTGCCGGGCAGCCGCTGCCTGCGCCAGGGGCATCCGGCGGGGAGCTGGTCGGCGGCGGTCCGGCCGCCCGCGGAGGGCTGCCTGGACCGGGAGAGCTGGTACCGGCTGATCGGCCTGCTGCTGCGGCACAGCCCGTCCGGTGCGGGCACCCGCTGCCTGGCCTACTACTGCCCGCTGGTCACCGCCGACTGGGACGACGACACCGTCCTCGCGGGCCGCCTCGGCGACGCGGGCGCCCTCTACGACCACCCGGGCCTGGGCAGCTGCCCGTCCGACCTGTGGCCCGAGGACCGCTCCTGGGTCGTCTACTGCGACTGGGACCTGTGGGGCACGAAGGTCGTGGGCCCGGAGCCCCTGATCGAAGCCGTCCTCACCGACCCGTCCCTGGAAGCCCTCCGCCTCCCCTGGACCACCTGAACGCCGCCTGCGCCGATGTGCTGAAGAGGACCCCGCCCCCGCGTCGTGGACGGGGTCCTCCTCGATCGTTGCACCGGGGCCACCTCCTGCCGCTCGCGTCCGCGGTCGCCGACGGTCCGACGCTAGGAGGCCGCGGGGCCGGCGGCCACGCGGTTAACGCGCGTTTAAGGGGTGGATCACTCGTTGCTAAGCCGGCTTCCAGTTTCGGCCACAAATACGGCCGTCCCGCACATGTACGGCGCAACCGGACACTGGAATGATCAAGCGTCGGGCGGGCGGGGGGTGGAGGAGGGCGCATGCGGTCTCGTGGCTTGATCGTGCTGGCCGCCGTTCTGGCGGTGGTGCTCGTCGGGGGCCTCACGGCGGGATGGGTGCTGCGGCGCGGCCGGAGCAAGGGCCCGGACGAGGTCGCCGCCGGCTACTTCCAGGCATGGTCGCGCGGCGACCTGGCGGAGATGGCGGAGTTCGTCGCCGACCCGCCGGCCGACTTCGCCGCGCAGCACCGGGCGCTGTCGCGGGGGCTGGCGGTCAACACCGTCCGGCTGGAGCCGCGTCCCGTCGTCCGGTCCGGGGACGACGCCGCGCGCGCCGACTTCACGGTCACCCGCTCGCTGGCCGGGCACGGCGAATGGTCGTTCTCGTCGGTGCTCCGGCTCGGGCAGGTCGGCGGGCGGTGGCGGGTCCTGTGGACGCCCGCGACGCTGTACCCGGGCCTGAAGGGGGCGGGGCAGTGGACGCTGGGGCAGGTCCGCGTCCCGGCGGTGCGGCTCGTCGCGCGGGACGGCAAGGCCCTGGACGAGGACGGCCTGCTCGCGCCCTACCTCACCGGGATCGTCGACCGGCTCGACGCCGACACCGAGCAGGTCCGCTGGGCGGTCGTGCTGCGGGACGGCGGCGGGCCGCCGCAGCGGGTGAAGCTGTTCGGCAGGACGAAGGGCCGCACGATCCGCACGACGCTGGACCGGCGGCTGCAGGCGGCGGCGGAGAAGGCGGTCGCGTCCGCCCCGGGCCAGGCCGCGATCGTCGCCGTCCGGCCGTCCAGCGGTGAGGTCCTCGCGGTGGCGGACGGCCTCGGCGCCCGCGGCGCGTTCGCCGGGCTCTACCCGCCGGGCTCGACGTTCAAGGTGGTCACCGCCGGCGCGCTGATCGCGGACGGGGCCGGCGCGGGGACCGGCGCCGACTGCCCGGCGTCGGTGGTCACCGCGCAGCGCACCATCCACAACGACGAGGACCACGCCCTCGGCCGGACGACGCTGCGCGGCGCGTTCGCCGCGTCCTGCAACACGACGTTCGCGCAGCTGGCGGTGGAGCGGCTCGGCGCGGCGAAGCTGGTGGCGGGTGCGCGCCGGTTCGGGTTCGGCGCCACGCTCACACCGGGCCTGGACGCGGCCGACGGCAGCGTCCCCGCCCCGGAGAGCGGCGCGGAACTGGCCGAGGACGCGATCGGGCAGGGCCGCGTCCAGGCGAGCCCGCTGCTGATGGCGTCGGTCGCCGCGGCGGTGGCGGACGGCTCGTGGCGCTCGCCCCGGCTGGTGCCGAAGAAGGTGGTCCGCGAGGGCGGAGGCCGGACGCCGGGCCCGAGCCCGGTGCCCGGGGCGTCGACGCTGCGCACGATGATGCGGGCCGTCGTCACGGACGGCACCGCGGCGGGCGCGGGGCTGCCGGGCGGGACGGCGGGCAAGACCGGCACCGCCGAGTCCGCGGGCGGGACGCACGCGTGGTTCATCGGATACCGGCACGACGTCGCCTTCGCGGTCTTCGTCCATGCCGGGGGATCGGGTCCGAAAGTGGCCGCGCCGCTGGCCGCCCGCTTCCTGAAGGCCGCGGACTGACGGCCGGCACAATGGCGCCCGCGTGCGGAAATACATCGCCGGCCGGGTGAACATGCCGGGGCTTTCCCGCGTACTGCTCTGGTGAGCACAACGCCCGCGGGATAAGGCTTCTACGGTTTTCTGGCGCCAATTCGCGTCAGAGTGGCCCCTGGGGCGTATGCTCCCGAAGTGATCGAGCGGGTTCGTCGAGAATCCGTTCTGGGAACGCGGTGGGAGCGAGCGGGCTCCGACAGCGCGGTCCCGTGATGTCTCAGCGGAACCGCCGCCGGGCGACGAGCCCGGCGGCACGGAACCACCGGCGTTCGCCGAGCCCTTCGTCTCCTCCACAGGAGAGGGCATGGCGCGACGCGATAACGGGCATGCGTCCCGGAACAACACGCATGTTTCGTCGTGGGCGGAGACGCCCGCGCGCCCCTCATCGAGACCGGCGTCCGGTCAGGGGAGCTGGTCCGAGGAGCCCCAGTGGCCCGAGGGGTCCTGGTGGTCGGAGCAGCCGGACTGGTCCGAGCGCGGGCGCAGGTCGTCCCGGCGGGAGCCGAGCCGGCGCGAGATGAAGCGGCGCGAGGGCGGGTCCCGCGAGCGGCAGGAGCCGCCGCCCGCCAAGCGGCGCAAGGGCCGCGGCGACCCGTTCGCCGTGCGGAACCGCGGTTCGGGACGGGACGACCCCTTCGAGGCCCGCAACCGCCGCACCGGCGAACGCACGGACGCACGCCCGGACCGGACCGACCCCCGCCCCGGCCCCCGCGCGCCCCGGCCGGAGCCCCGCACCCCCGGACCCGAGGCCCGCACACCTCGCGCCGAGGCGCGCACGCCCCGTTCAGGGGTGCGCACCCCGCCGCCGTCCGACTCCCGCGCGACGCGGTCCGACATGCCCACGACACCACCCACCGCCCCCCGCACCGCCCCGCAGAACGCCCGCACGCCGCAGCCGGACGCCCGTGCGCCCCGTTCCGACGCCCGCACGAGCCGGTTCGACGCCCGCACGCCGCAGTCGGATGCACGCGCGGCGCGTTCGGATGCGCGTACGAGTCGGTTCGACGCCCGCGCGGCGCGGTCGGATGCAGGCGGGGCGCGTTCGGATGCGCGTACGAGTCGGTTCGACGCTCGCGCGGCGCAGCAGGACGCGCGTGCGAGTCGGTTCGACGCGCGGAGGGCGGAGTTCGATGGTCGTGCGCGGCGGGTCGAGACGCGGTCGGAGGGGGTCGGGCGGCGGCGGGCCGAGCGGCGGCCGGGGCGTGCGGCGTCCCGGCGCCAGGCTCCGCCGCGGCCCGGCCCGAAGGCGGCGCCGCGCCGCGGCCGGCGCTCCACCGACAAGATGAGCATCGGCGCGATCGTGCTGTCCACGGCCGTCGGCCTGTCGCTGCTGGGCATCGCCGAGCGGGCGCTGCTGGACGGCGGCCCCCTCGGCGGGACCGGCGGCCCGGTCGGCTCCGAGCGCGCGATCCAGCCGCCGAAGCCCGGCACGGACGCGTCGGCGCAGCCGCGGCGGCCGGGGGCGCAGCAGCCCGCCGGCGGCGGGCCGGGCGCCACCGGGAACGGCCCGAGCCTGCGGGTGCTCGCCGCGCAGGTGCGGAAGCTGACCCTGGACGAGCGCGGCGCCGCCGCCCAGCAGGCCTACGGTGCCGCGCCGGCGCAGCCGCCCATCGTCGGCGCGACCCGCACGAGCGCCGACCGGACGTGGGTGTTCGGCACGTCCGCGATCCCCGTCCCCGCGTCCAGCACCGCGAACCCGGAGGTCGCGTTCTACGCCGCCCACTGGACCGGCGGGGAGTGGCAGGTCGGGCTGTCCGGCGGCAAGGCGTTCGCCGCCCTGCTCGGCGACGTGCCCGCCGCCGTCATGTCGGCGTCGGAGATGCGGCTGCTGCGCGAGTACGGGTCGGTCACCGCGGCGCAGGCCGCCGCCCTCGTCAACGGGACGCGGGCCGGCGACCGGCTGATGCTGCCGTGGAAGATCGGCCAGGTCTGGGCGATGACGACCTCCGACGGCGCCGCGTCCCCGCGCCCGCTCGGCTCGCTGGCGTTCTCCGGCGGCGACGGCCGCGTCGTCGCGTCCGGCACCGGCCGCCTCTACCGGTTCTGCGGCAACGCGTCCGGCAACGCGCTGGTCATGCTGATCCATGCGAGCGGCCTCGCGACGACCTACTACGGGCTGCGGAGCGTGCCGAAGCTGCGCGACGGCAGCGTCGTCGAGCAGGGCGCCGCGCTCGGCCGGACCGGCACCGCCCGGCCCTGCGGCGGCGCCGCGGCGCCCCGCGCGGAGGTCGGGTTCGCGCTGCGCGGCGGCGGCGGGACGGTCCCGCTGGACGGCGCCGAGATCGGCGGCTGGACGTTCCGCGAGCGCGCCAAGCCGCTGCTCGGGTTCGCCGAGCGCGGCGCCCTGCAAGTGCTTCCCGGGGGCCTGCTGGCCAACCTCGGCCCGGTCCCCGCGGCGGACGAGGAGCCGCCGCCATCACCGTCCCCCAGCCCCGCGCCGGCGGACGGGGCGGGAACGGCCGCCGCTCCGGCGCCGGCCGCAACCTAGGAAGAGGAGTCCGAACGGTGCGAACTCGCAGCAGTGATGATCCCGCGGTGCCCGCCTGGGTACTGCGCGTCGTGCTCGCCGGCGCGGTGCTGGTGCTGGTCGGCGCGGCGACCCCGCCGGGAGCGGTCGCGGTCGCGAACGTGCAGTACTTCCTCAACTTCTACGCGGGCGTCTTCGCCCTCGTCTCCTACACCACCGCCGTGATGTGCGGGCTGCTCGCCACCGAGCGGCTGATCCTGAAGATCCGGCACCGGGTGCTCGCGCAGGCGGTGCACCGCGCCGCCGCCGTGGTGGCGACGGCGATGCTGGCCGCGCACGTCTCGGTGAAGGTGATGAACGGGCTCGCGCAGCCGCTGAACATCGTCGTCCCGGACGGCGGCGCCATCGGGCTCGGCACGATCGCGGCGGAGCTGATGGTCCTCGTCCTGGTCACCGGGATGGTGCGGGCGCGGTTCGCGGTGCGCGGCAAGACCTGGATGTGGCGGTCCATGCACGTCCTCGCCTACATCGCCTGGCCGATGGCGATCGTGCACGGCCTCATCGTCGGCCGCGTCGCCGCGAACTGGGTGGTGCTCAGCTACGTGCTGAGCGTGGTGCTCGTCGTGCTGGCCCTCGTCACCCGCATGATCGTGGTGATCAAGCCGCGGGACGTGCCCCGCGCCGGCGACGACGTCGACGCGTTCACGCTGCCGGACGGCGCCGGGCGCGCCCGCTACCGGCGCCAGATGGCGGCGCGCGAGCACGAGGAGGGCCGCGCCGCCGCGGCCGCCCGCGACTCGGGCGGCCCGGGACTCGGCGGCCGGGACGACTACGACGGCTACGACGATGCCTACGACGACGCCTACGACGACCCGCGCCGCACCGTCTCCGACCCGCGCGGCCTGCCGGTCACCGGGCCGGGCCGTGACACCGAGGTCATGCGATGACGTCGACCGTCACCGTCTCGGGCATCGGCGGCCCCCGCCTGACGCTCGGCTTCGACCGCTTCGACCGGCTCGACATCGACCGGCACCTGGCGGTGCACGGCAAGCTCCGCGCGCCGGGACTGGACGACCTCGTCCGCATGGCCGAGCAGGTCGACATGCGGGGACGCGGCGGGGCGGGCTTCCCGTTCGCCCGCAAGCTGATGGCGGTCGCGGCGCGGATCAGGCTCCCGGACGCCGACCAGACCGCGCTGCTGCCGGGCGAGCGCGCCGACGAGCGCGGCTCCAGCGAGAACGTCGTCGTGGTCGTGAACGGCGCCGAGGGCGAGCCGGGCAGCTCCAAGGACAAGGTGCTGCTGTGCCGGGCCCCGCACCTCGTCCTGGACGGCGCGCAGATCGCCGCGTCCGCGCTCGGCACGCAGCGGATCGTGGTGGCCGTCGAGGACGACGAGGCCGCCCGCTCGGTCCGCGCCGCGATCAGCGAGCGGCGGATGCCGGCCCGCGTGGTCCGGCTGACCGAGCGGTTCATCTCCGGGGAGAGCGGCGCGGTGGTCCGCGCGATCAACGGGGAGACGCCGATCCCGCCGGGCGTGAAGGTCCGCGCGTCCGACTCCGGGGTGGACGGCTACCCGACGCTGCTGTCCAACACCGAGACGTTCGCGCAGCTCGCGGTGCTGGTGTCGCTCGGCTCCGACCTGTACGCCTCGGCCGGGACGGAGGACGAGCCCGGCACCACGCTGCTCACCATCGGCGGCACCCAGGTCGTGGAGGCACCGTACGGGACGCCGCTGCAGACCGTCCTCGACCACTGCCGGGTGCCGCCGTCGCCGGGCGTGCTCGTCGGCGGATACCACGGCATGTGGCTCGACCCGGCCGGGGTGTCGCGGGCCGTGCTGTCGCGCGCCGGGATGCGGCGCGTCGGCGGGACGGTCGGCGCCGGCATCATCCTGCCGCTCACCCAGGGCACCTGCCCGCTCGGCGAGGTCACCCGGATCGCCTCCTACCTCGCGGCGCAGTCCGCCGGGCAGTGCGGGCCGTGCCGGCTGGGGCTGCCGGACGTCGTCCGGTCCCTGAACGCGCTGACCGAGGGCGCCGGGACGGTGGAGGACGTCCGCCGCGCCGCCGGCGTGGGCCGGGGCCGGGGCGCCTGCACCCACCCGGACGGGACCGCCAAGTTCGTGCTGTCGGCGATGGAGGCGTTCGGCGCCGACATCGACGCGCACCGGTGGGGCGGCGGCTGCGGCCTGTCGACCTACGGCGTGCTGCCGCTGCCGGTGCCGGACGGCTCGGAGGGGCGGGTGGCGATCGACTGGAGCCGGTGCGACGGGCACGGCCTGTGCGCCTACCTCGTCCCGGAGCTGATCCAGCTCGACCGCTACGGCTTCCCCGTGGTGCTCGGCACGGAGATCCCGGCGTGGATGGAGAAGGACGTGCAGAAAGCGGTCGCGATGTGCCCGGCATTGGCGCTGCGCGTCGTCGATGGCGTCCCTGGGGCGCCATCGCGGCGATGAGGCGCGGGCGTAGAAAAAAATGACGAAAAATGGACATCGTTGAACCCTCGCATCAGCGCGGTGCGTATTGATTTCCAGACCCGCGTCGCGTCCGTCGAAGAGATCTTGAGAGGAGGAGGGTGATCATGGGGAAGGCATACGGAATGGCTGGAATGCGGAGACTTCCGCGCCCGGTCGGCGGGCGTCTCCTCCTGATTCTGACGGTCGTCGCCGCCGGGGCGGCCGCCTTCGTGGTCGTCATGAACCCGGTCGGCGTCCCCGCCAGTGGCGCGGCCAACCTCGGCGGCACCGTGAACACCAAGTGGGGACGGCTGAGCACCCTGGACAGGACGGTGCTCGTCAAGGTCAGGCAGGCCAACCTGTGGGAGATGCCCGCAGGTCAGCAGGCCCAGCAGCGTGCCGCGGCCCCCCGGGTGCGGGAGGTCGCCGGGATCATCGCGGCACAGCACCTGCAGCTGGACGCCGCCACGCGCACCGTCGCGCAGCAGCTGGGCGTACTCCTCCCCGTTGAGCCCAACGGGTCGCAGAAGAGCTGGCTGAGAGAGATGTCGGGCAAGTTCGGCGCCGAGTACGACAAGACCTTCGTGCTGCGGCTCCGCGCCGCGCACGGGCAGGTGTTCCAGCTCCTCGCCAAGGCCCGCGCGCAGACCGAGAACACCGTCATGCGGACGTTCATAGAAAGCGGAATGAAGTTCGTGAACACGCATATCTCGCTGCTGGAGAGTACCGGGCTGGTTCCCCGGCGCGCGCTGCACTGACGTACACATCCCACCCCGCAAAGGGAGCACTTTTCCATGGGACGAAAGAAGAAAGCCTTCGCCGTGCTGATCCCGGCGCTCGCCCTCGCCGCGACGGCCTGCCAGGAGACCCCCGGCGCCGTGGCGCAGCCGAACGGTCCGCAGCCGGCCAAGACCGCCAGCCCCGCCGCCTATCCGGGACAGCCGGCCGACGGCAACGACGGCTCCGGAATCCCCAACCTCCAGGGCGGCGGCCAGAACTACGGCCGGCCGACCGCCCAGCCCACCGCCCAGCCCACAGCCCAGCCGCCCGTCCAGCCCACTGCCGAGCCCACCGCCCAGCCGACCGACGGCGCGAACGGTGGCCAGCAGAACAACGGCGGCCAGATGGGCGACGGCGGTCAGATGAATGACGGCGGTCAAATGAACGACGGCGGCCAGATGGGGAATGGCGGCCAGATGAACGATGGCGGCCAGATGGGCGACGGCGGTCAGATGAACGACGGCCAGAACGGAGACCAGGGGAACGGCGGCCAGAACGGCGACCAGGGCAATCAGCCGCCGCCGAACCCGGAGCTGCGCGCCGACCAGTTCGTCGACATCCGCAAGGCGCCCCGCGTCCGGCAGCCGCGCCGCACCCGGCAGGCGTCCACCGGCGTGTTCGCGTCCGAGTGCGGCGTGAACGAGGGCCAGGCGCACAGCAACCCCGACAACGTGCTCGCGGCGCCCGGCGTCGTGAACGGCGCGCACCACATCCACGACTACGTCGGCAACCTCGACACGAACGCCTTCTCCACCGACGAGACGTTCGCCGCGGCCGGGACGACCTGCACCAACGGCGACAAGTCGGCCTACTTCTGGCCGGTGATCCGGCTCCGCGACGGGCAGGACGACTCCGACCGGGCGCAGCAGAGCACCGCGGACGGCAACGTCGGCAGCATCGTCACCCCGTCCAGTGTGAAGCTCCAGTTCCTCGGCAACCCGCGCGCCAAGGTGACCGCGGCGCCGCAGTTCATCAGGATCGCGACCGGTGACGCCAAGGCCGTCACCAACGGCCTGAAGAACGCCCACTCCCAGTGGACGTGCAGCGGCTTCGAGAACCGGGCGTTCACCGACAAGTACCCGCTCTGCCCCGAGGGCAGCAAGGTGGAGCGCGTGCTGAACTTCCCCGGCTGCTGGGACGGCCAGAACACCGACAGCGCCAACCACCGGGACCACGTCGCCTTCGCCGACGCGCGGACGGGCGCCTGCCCGCAGGGGTTCAAGGCCATTCCGCAGCTGCGGATGACGCTGGCCTACGACGTGCCCGCCAAGCCCCTCGCGTTCGCGCTGGACAGCTTCCCCGAGTCGGGCCACGACCCGGTGACCGACCACGGCGACTTCATCAACGTGATGGGCGAGCAGCTGATGCAGCAGGCCGTCACCGCCATCAACAAGGGCGCGCGCACGACCGGCAAGCGCCGCTGATCCCCGTCCCCGCGTCCGGACGGGTCCGGGCGGCGGGGGCGCATCCCCGGAGACGCGGCCGGTGAGGACGGACCTCACCGGCCGCGTCCGCGCGCGTCCGGCACTCCGGCGGCCTACGATCGCGCCATGGACATTGTGATCGCGGGCGGGCACGGGCAGATCGCGCTGCGGCTGGCCCGGCTGCTGGCCGCACGGGGGGACACCGTACGCGGCATCATCCGCAACCTCGACCACGCCGCCGACGTCCGGGACACCGGCGCCGAGCCGGTCGTGTGCGACCTGGAGGCCGCCGACGCGGCGACGGTCGCGGGCCACCTGGCCGGCGCGGACGCCGTCGTGTTCGCCGCCGGGGCCGGGCCCGGCAGCGGCGCCGCCCGCAAGGACACCGTCGACCGGGCCGCGTCCGTGCTGACGGCGGACGCGGCCGAGCGCGCCGGCGTGCGCGGCTTCGTGCAGATCTCCGCGATGGGCGCCGGCGAGAAGGCCGCCCCCGGGCGCGGCGAGGTCTGGGACGCCTACATCCGGGCCAAGGGCGAGGCGGAGGACGACCTGCGGGACCGCGACGCCCTCGACTGGCTGATCCTGCGCCCCGGCCGGCTCACCGACGACCCGGGCACCGGGCTGGTGCGGCTGGAGGAGCCGCCGATCGGGCACGACGCGGTGACCCGCGACGACGTGGCGGCGGTCATCGTGGCGCTGCTCGACGCCCCCGGCGTCCGCCGCCGCACGCTCGACCTGCTGAACGGCGGCACCCCGATCGAGGACGCCGTCGCCTCCCTCCGCTGACCCGCCGCCTACGCGGTGTAGAGGGACTCGATCTCGTCGGCGAAGTCCTTCATCACGACGTTGCGCTTCACCTTGAGGCTGGGCGTCATGTGCCCGGCCTCCTCGGTGAAGTCGACGCCGAGGATGACGTACTTCTTGATCGCCTCGGCGTGGCTGACCGACTTGTTGGCGTCGGCGACCGCGGCCTCGACCTCCGCGATGACGTCGGGGTCGCGGCGCAGGTCGTCCACGCTCATCGCCTCGGGCTTGCCGTGCTGGGCCTTCCACGGTCCGAGCGCCTCCTCGTCCAGCGTGACGAGGGCGCTGATGAACTTGCGGCCGTCGCCGACGACGAGGCACTGGCTGATCAGCGGGTGCGCGCGGAGCCGGTCCTCCAGCGGGGCGGGCGCCACGTTCTTGCCGGCCGCGGTGACGAGGATCTCCTTCTTGCGGCCGGTGATCCGCAGGAAACCCTCGTCGTCGAGGGAGCCGAGGTCGCCGGTGTGGAACCAGCCGTCCTCCAGCGCCTCCTTGGTGGCGGCCTCGTTGTTCCAGTAGCCGCGCAGGATGTTGATGCCGCGGACGAGCACCTCGCCGTCGTCGGCGATGCGGATGTCCACGCCCGGGATCGGCCGGCCCACCGTGCCGATCTTGATGGCGGTGGGGCGGTTGACGCTGGCGGGAGCGGTCGTCTCGGTGAGGCCGTAGCCCTCCAGGATCGTGATGCCGACGCCGCGGAAGAAGTGCCCGAGGCGCTCGCCCAGCGCGGCGCCGCCGGACACCGCGTACTCCACCCGGCCGCCGACGGCGGCGCGCAGCTTCCCGTACACCAGGACGTCGAAGACCTTGTGCCTGATCTTGAGCCCGAGCCCGGGGCCGCCCGCGTCGAGCGCGCGGCTGTAGGCGACGGCGGTCTCGGCGGCGGCCTTGAAGACCTTGCCCTTGCCGTCCGCGGCGGCCTTCTGCTCGGCGCCGTTGTAGACCTTCTCGAACACGCGCGGCACGGCCAGCAGGAACGTCGGCCGGAACGAGGCGAGGTCGGGCAGCAGGCTCGGGATGTCGCTGTGCCCGAGGACGATGCCGCCCTCGATCGTCGCGACCTCGATCAGCCGCGCGAACACGTGCGCGAGCGGCAGGAACAGCAGCGTGGAGCTGCCCTCCACGGCGATCTCGGCGATCGCGCCCTGCACGGCGTTGCGGGCGGTCGACACGAGGTTCCCGTGGGTGATCTCGCAGCCCTTGGGGCGCCCGGTCGTGCCGGAGGTGTAGACGAGCGTGGCGACGTCGGCGGCCGCGCGGGACCGGCGGCGCTCCTCGATGACGTCGTCGCCGACGTCCGCGCCGAGCCGGACGACCTCGTCCACGCCGCCCGCGTCGATGCCCCACACGTGCGCGAGGCCGGGCAGCGCGCCCCGGACCTCGGCGACGCGCGCCTCGTGTTCGGCGGTCTCGGCGAACACGGCCTTGGCGCCGGAGTCGCCGACGATCCACTCGATCTGCTCGGCGGACGAGGTCTCGTAGATGGGGACCGAGACCGCGCCGGCCGTCCAGATCGCGTAGTCGAGGACGGTCCACTCGTAGCGGGTCCGCGACAGCAGGCACACCCGGTCGCCGGGCTCGATCCCCGCCGCCGCCAGGCCCTTGGCGGCCGCGGTGATCTCGGCGGCGAACTCGGCGGCGGTCACCGCGCTCCACGCCTGCCCCTCGCCCGCGCCGGTCCGGCGGCGCGCGACGATCGTGCCGGGCTCCCCGGACGCCCGGGTGAAGGGGGCGTCGGTCAGATTGGCGGAGTCGGGGACCTCCACCATCGCGGGGACGCTGAACTCGCGCACGGCCCACTCCTGTAGTCGGTCTTCCAGATCGGCGGGAAGTCTGCGGAGGCTTCTCCGCACACGAATGATACCCATGAGTAGGGATTTCGCCCGTCACGTGACCATGCCCGCCCCGCGCCCGGACCCGCGGCGCGCGGGTTAACGGCACGGCAAAGACCGCCGGCCGCCCCGTGGCGGCGCCCGCCCGTCGCCTACCCTTGACCCGGTCGCACAACGGAAACCGTTCGGGGGATGGCCCATGTCGCTGCTCGAAGTGATCGCGCTGACCGCGGACGATGCGCGGGCGGCGCAGGACGGCGGCGCCGACCGGATCGAGGTCGTCGCCGACATGGCCGCCGACGGGCTCACCCCCGACCCCCACCTGGTCGCCGCGATCAGGGCCGCCGCGGCGCTGCCGATGCGGGTGATGCTGCGCGCCAACGCCGGCTTCCGCACGACCGGTGCCGAGCTGGACCGGCTCCGCCGCGCCGCCGCCGACCTCGCCGCCGCGGGCGCGGACGGGTTCGTCCTCGGCTTCCTCGACTCCGCCGGCCAGGTCGACGCCGCCGCCACCGGCAAGCTCGCCGCCGTCGCCGCCCCGCTGCCCTGGACGTTCCACCGCGCGGTCGACCACGCCGCCGACCCCGTCCAGGCGTGGCGCGCGGTCCGGCACCTCGGCGGCGGGCCCGACACCGTCCTCACCGCCGGGTCGCCGCGCGGCGTGGACGCGGGCGTCGACGTGCTGGTCCGGCGGGCCACCGAGGACCCGGACGCGGCCGGGATGATCATGGCCGGGGGCGGGCTGCGCCGCAAGCACGTCGCGGTCCTGGCCGCCGCCGGCGTCACCGCCTTCCACGTGGGCACCGCCGTCCGCCCGGACGGCGCCTGGGACGCCCCCGTCGACCCGGCGCTCGTGCGGGAGTGGCGCTCGCTGGTGTCGGCCGCCACCGGCTGACCCGCTCGTCCTACCGGGCGGTCCGCCCTATTACAGTCAGTTCATGCGGATCCACGTGGTGAGCGACGTCCATGGCCGCGCGGACGCGCTGCGCGGCGCCGCCGACGGCGCCGACGCCCTCATCTGCCTGGGCGACCTGATCCTGTTCGTCGACTACCAGGACCACGCGCAGGGGATCTTCGCCGACCTGTTCGGCCGGCGGAACGCCGACCGCTTCATCGCGCTGCGGACCGGGAAGCGCTTCGACGAGGCGCGCGCGTTCTCCCGCGGCCTGTGGGCGTCGCTGGAGGGCGACGCGTGGCCGCACATCGAGCGCGCGGTCGACCGGCAGTACGCCGAGCTGTTCGCGGCCATGCCGTCCCCCGCGTACCTGACGTACGGGAACGTCGACGTGCCGCGCATGTGGGGCCCGCACCTGCGCGACGGCCACCGCGTCCTGGACGGGGAGACCGCCGAGATCGGCGGCCTGCGGTTCGGGTTCGTCGGCGGCGGCCTCCGCACCGAGTACCGCACCCCCTACGAGCTGGACGAGGAGACCTTCGCGGCCAAGGTCGCGGCCGTCGGCGAGGTGGACGTGCTGTGCTCGCACATCCCGCCCGCCGTCCCCGACCTGCTGTACGACACGGTGGCGCGCCGGTTCGAGCGGGGCAGCGAGGCGATCCTCGACGCGATCCGCCGGACGCAGCCGCGGTACGCGCTGTTCGGGCACGTCCACCAGCCGCTCGCGGGCCGCACCCGGATCGGCCGCACCGAATGCGTGAACGTCGGCCACTTCCGCGCCCGCGGCGTTCCCTACGTCCTCACGGTGTGACGGATACCGTCGGTACGACAGCGGGCCCCGGCACGGGCCCGAGGACAGCCGGAGGGAGACGCAGATGGCGGACCGCACGAGTTCCTCCACCACGGTCAAGGCCGGGAAGGCCGAGATCATGGCGGTGATCGCCGACCTGGAGGCCTACCCGCAGTGGGCGAGCGGCATCCGCGGGTTCACCGTGCAGGAGACCGGCGAGGACGGCCGCGCGGCGCGCGCCAGGCTGACCTTCGACGGCGGGCCGTTCAGCGACACCGTCGGCCTCGCCTACACCTGGGAGGACGACGACCGGGTGACGTGGAAGCTGGTCGAGCAGGGCAACGTCGTGACCGGCCTGCACGGCTCCTACGCCCTGGCCGAGCGGGACGGCGCCACCGAGGTGACCTACGAGCTCGCCGTGGACGTCCGCGTCCCGCTGATCGGCATGGTGAAGCGCAAGGCCGAGAAGCGGATCATCGACTCCGCCCTCAAGGGCCTCAAGCGCCACATGGAGCACTGACCGCCGCGGGCGCGGCGGTCCGGGGCCGGCCGAAGACGAGATACCGTGCACGCCGGTGCCGGGGGATGATGGAGGCGGCGGCGGGGGACGGGACCGTGCCAACCCGCTGGCATCGGGTAATGGGGTAGAGGCTCCAGCCGGGGCGCGCGAGGAGGAGGAAGCGTTACATGGCCCTGACCATCGGCGTGGATGTGGGCGGCACCAAGGTGGCCGCCGGGGTCGTCGACGACCGCGGGACGATACTGGAGAAGGTCCGCCGGCCGACGCCTTCGACGAACCCGAAGGAGACCGCCGAGACCATCGCCGAGGTCGTCGAACTGCTGAAGGGCAAGTACGCCGACGTGTCGGCGGTCGGCCTCGGCACCGCGGGCTTCGTCGACGAGGCCCGCGCCACGGTGCTGTTCGCGCCGAACCTCGCCTGGCGGGACGAGCCGATCAAGGAGAAGGTCGAGAGCCTGGTCGGGCTGCCGGTCGTCGTGGAGAACGACGGCAACGCGACCGCCTGGGGCGAGGCCAGGTTCGGCGCCGGGCGCGGGGAGAACTTCCTCGTCCTGGTGGCGCTCGGCACCGGCATCGGCGGCGGCATCATCATCAACGGCGAGCTGTACCGGGGCGGGTTCGGCATCGGCGCCGAGATGGGGCACTTCCGGGTCGTCCCGGACGGGCGCCGCTGCGGCTGCGGCAACCGCGGCTGCTGGGAGCAGTACGCCAGCGGCAACGCCCTCGTGCACGAGGCCCGCGACCTGGCCCGGGTGGCGCCCGCGATGGCGGGGCGGCTGCTGGAGCTCGGCGGCGGCCGGCCGGAGGGCATCAGCGGCCCCGAGGTCTCGCAGGCCGCCCGCGAGGGCGACAAGGCGGCGCTGGAGTGCTTCCGCGCCATCGCGCACTGGGCGGGCCAGGGCCTCGCCGACCTCAGCGCCATCCTGGACCCGGGCGCGTTCATCATCGGCGGCGGCCTGTCGGACGCCGGGGACCTGCTCCTGGACCCGATCCGGTCGGCGTTCGAGGACGCGCTGACCGGACGCGGCCACCGCCCGCTGCCCGACATCCGCATCGCCGAGCTGGGCTCGGCGGCGGGCATCGTCGGCGCCGCGGACCTCGCCCGCGTCCGGCCCTTCCGGGACGTGATCGTCTAGGCGTGGCCGCCGTCCGCGTGCAGAGCTACAACGTCCGGTCGCTGCGCGACGACCCGGCCGCCGCGGCCCGCGTCGTCCGCGCCATCGCCCCGGACGTGCTCTGCCTGCAGGAGGTTCCGCGGTTCCGCCTGTGGCGCCTGCGGCGCCGCCGCCTGGCGAACGCCTGCGGCATGAGGATCGCGGCGGGACGGCGGGCCTGCGGGCTCGCCGTCCTCACCGCCCCCAGCGTCCACCGCGAGGCCCGCGAGTTCCACCTGCTGACCCCCGACCGGGGCCTGCACCGCCGAGCCCTGGCGATAGCCGTCCTGGAGAAGGACGGCACCCGCCTCATAGCCGCGAGCACTCACCTGGACCTGGAAGACGGCCCGCGCCGCCGCCACGTGGACGAGATCCTCACCCACCTCGACCGCGCCCGCACCCGCTACAACGCCCCCGTGGTCCTGGCCGGCGACTTCAACGAGCAACCGGGCGGCGACTCCTGGACCCGCCTGGCGGAACACTTCCGGGACGCCTACGGAACCGCCCCCACCGGCGCGGAACTCACCTTCTCGTCCCGCAACCCCGCCCGCCGCATAGACGCGGTCTTCACCGACCCCACAATCCGGACAAAAGCCTCCGGCGTCCCCACGGACGAGGCCATCGCCCGGGACTACCCGGCGGCCACGGACCACCGCCCCGTCATGGCCGACCTGCTCCTCGGCTAGACGACGGCTCCGTCGTCGTCGTCGCGGGGCTCGTCGCCCATGCGGAGGACGAGGGTGACGAAGCCGCCGATGAAGGCGGCGACGGCGAGGAAGGCCGCCCAGCCGGGGACCTCCCAGTCGAGGATGACGGTGATCAGCAGGTAGACGGGCCCGCCGATCAGCGCGATCCAGGCGCCGCGGGTGAGCGGGTCGGCGGCCGGCAGCGGCGGGGGAGGGGGCGGCACGTAGTGCTCCTCCTCGGCGTCGTTCGCGGGGAACTCGGGCGTCTCCGCGGGCTTGATCACGCGGACGCGGGGGAGGCGGCCGGTGCGGTCGTCGCCCTCCTGCGGGGGGTCCGCGGGCTCGCGGAGGTTCTCCTCCTCGGGCCAGGGGACGTCGTCGCCCTCGGGCCCGGAGTCGAACCCGGCGACGATCTCGGCCCAGATCGCGTCCTCGTCCAGTTCGGCGGGGCCGCCCGCGTCCTTGGCGTCCGCGCCCGGGCCGCCGGAGGAGCCGGCGAGGCCGGTGTCCGCCAGGTCGGCCGTGCCGGCGCGCCCGGCCGGCTCGGCGGGCTCGGCGCGCCCCTCCTCGGAGCCGCGGGCGGAGGCGTCGCGGAGCCGGGCGAGGTGGACGCGCAGGATGCCCTCGGCGGCCGGCTTCATGTCGACGTCCACGTAGAGCCGGTCGAGGACGTCGCCCGACACCGGTTCGGCGGCCGGCTCGGCGAGTTCGGGCAGGCCGGACGGCGAGGTCGCGTAGGCGGCCACCCCGGCCTCGCCGAGCGCCGTCAGCATCGCGTCGGCCAGATGCGGGGCGAGGTCGACCAGCGGGGCGTAGGTGTCGGCCGACAGTCCATTGCCACGGCGATTCACGGGGCCGGCTCCTTCGACGACTCCGGCGTGGCCGGCTGCACCGGCATGGCGGCCTCCGCTCCCCCAACGACAGTGCGGTGCCCGGCGGCGCGCGCGGCGGACCGCGGCGCTCCCGGACACCCCGAAACGTGTGTCCCACGGTATTCGCTGCGCCGCGCGGGACAAGCCCCCCGGCGCACCCGATTGAGATTCACCGTTCAGAGCCTACGTTCAATCCGGCCCCCGCCGCGGCGCGGGCCGCGTCCCGATCAGGGGTACCGGCCGGTAGAGGGGCGGGGCCGGGAGTGGGAGGATGTCCCATCGTCTCCCCGTCGGCCAGGACCGGCCGACTCCGCCCTGCCGGCGCCGGTCCGAGGAAGGTGCCCGCATGCTGTGGTTCTGGATACTGCTCAGGATCGTCCTGTCGCCGATCCTGTACCTCGGCTGGTGGCCGCGGAACAAGGGCCGGCGCAACGTCCCGCTGCGGGGGCCGGCGCTGCTGGTGAGCAACCACCTGTCGTTCGCCGACCACTTCTTCGGCCCGCTGCCGCTGCTGCGCCCGATCTTCTTCATCGGCAAGGGCGAGTACTTCACCGGCAGGGGGATCAAAGGGCTGATCAGCAAGGGGTTCTTCACCGGGGTGGGCGTCGTGCCCGTCGACCGCACCGGCGGGGACGCGGCCGAGGCGGCGCTGCAGACGGGGCTGCGGATCCTCGGCGAGGGCAAGCTGCTCGGCATCTACCCGGAGGGCACCCGGGCGCCCGACAACCGGCTGTACCGGGGCAAGACGGGGGTGGCGCGGCTGGCGCTGAAGTCCCGCGTGCCGGTGATCCCGATGGCGATGATCAACACGTTCGAGCTGATGCCGCCCGGCAGGCCGCTGCCGCGCCTCGGCGTCCGGCCCGGCGTCCGGTTCGGCGAGCCGATGGACTTCTCCCGCTACTACGGGCGCGAGGACGACCGCGAGGTGCTGCGGCGGATCACCGACGAGATCATGGCGACGATCCGGGAGCTGTCCGGGCAGGAGTACGTCGACCGGTACGCCGCCGAGGTGAAGGCCGAGATGGCCGGCAAGACGGTGCGGCCGGTCGAGGACGACGACGGCCTGAGCGACCAGGGCTAGGCATGCCGGGCCTGGAGGTCGCGCTGTGGCGGGCCGTGGCGGTCTACCGGGGTCTCGCGCTGGTCTACGCCGCGGTCGTGATCGCCATGAACGCGGGCGGCTACGCGCATCCGGCCGGCGGCTGGGCCGTCCTCGCCGCCATGACCCTCTGGACCGGCTACGCCGCCCTGGCGTTCGGCGACCCGCGCCGGCGCGGCCGGCTGCTCCTGGCGGCGGACCTCGCCGTCGCCGCGGCCTGCGTGCTGGCGACGGCGTGGGTGGAGTCGGCCGCCAACATCGCCGCCGGGCGCCCCACGCTGCCGGTGTCGTGGGTCGCGGCGGCGGTGCTGTCGTGGGCGGTGGCGGGCGGGCGGCGGCTCGGCCTCACCGCCGCGCTCGTCCTCGCCGCCGCGAACCTGCTGGTGCACGCCATCGCCGGGACCAGCGGCGGCATCGGCGACACCACGTTCAACGGCATCGTGCTGCTGTTCCTCGCCGGGCTCGTCGTCGGGCACGTCGTCCGGCTCGCGCGGGAGGCCGAGGCGCGGCTGGCGCGCGCGGTGGAGCTGGAGTCGGCGAACCGGGAGCGGGAGCGGCTCGCCCGCCGCATCCACGACTCGGTGCTGCAGGTCCTCGCCATGGTGCAGCGGCGCGGCGGCGAGCTCGGCGGGGAGGCGGCCGAGCTGGGCCGCCTCGCCGGCGAGCAGGAGGCCGCGCTGCGCGCCCTCATCGGCACCGCCCCGGCGCCGGCGCGGGCCCGGGACGCCGCCGCCGACGCCGACCTGCGGCCGCTGCTGACCGCGCACGCGTCCACGTCCGTCACCGTCTCGACGCCGGCGACGGAGGTGCCGCTGCCCGCGCACGCCGCCGGCGAGGTCGCGGCGGCCGTGGCGGCGGCCCTGGACAACGTCCGGCGGCACTGCGGCGACGGCGCCCGCGCGTGGGTCCTGCTGGAGGACGGCGGCGGCGAGGTCACCGTCAGCGTCCGCGACGACGGCCCCGGCATGCCCGACGGCAGGCTGGACGAGGCCGCCGCGGCCGGCCGGCTCGGCGTCGCCCAGTCCATCCGGGGCCGGGTGACCGACCTCGGCGGCACCGTGCTGGTCTTCTCCGCGGCGGGCGAGGGCACCGAGATCGAGATGACCGTGCCCCGCCGCCCGGTTCGTCCGGCTTAGGGTGTGACCGTGAGCCTGCGAGTCATGGTCGTGGACGACCACCCGATGTGGCGCGAGGCCGTCGCCCGCGACCTCGCCGAGGCCGGGCACGACGTGGTCGCGACCGCCGGCGAGGGCCGTGCCGCCGTCCGCATCGCGGCCGCCGCCCGCCCCCAGGTCGCCGTCGTCGACCTCCAGCTGCCCGACATCGGCGGCGTCGAGGTGACCCGCCACCTGGCCGCCGCCGACCCGCCCGTCCGGGTGCTGGTGCTGTCGGCGAGCGGCGAGCAGCAGGACGTCCTGGAGGCGGTGAAGGCGGGCGCCACCGGCTACCTGCTGAAGTCCGCGGCCCGCGAGGAGTTCCTGGACGCCGTCCGGCGCACCGGCGAGGGCGACGCCGTCTTCACCCCCGGCCTCGCCGGGCTCGTCCTCGGCGAGTACCGCCGCCTCGCCGCCGCGCCCGCCCGCGAGGACGACGACGCGCCCCGCCTCACCGACCGCGAGACCGAGGTCCTGCGCCTCGTCGCCAAGGGCCTGACGTACAAGCAGATCGCGCAGCGCCTCGTCCTGTCCCACCGGACGGTGCAGAACCACGTGCAGAACACCCTCGGCAAGCTGCAGCTCCACAACCGCGTCGAACTCGTCCGCTACGCCATCGAGAAGGGCCTCGACCAGGAGGACTAGCGGCCCCGGATCCTGCCCCGAACCACGGCCCGAGCGCCCGCGTCTCACAAGGTGAACGTACTGCCGGACGGGAGCCTGCCATGGTCGACGACATTTCGGGCACGCTGGGCTTCCTCGCGGTCTACTTCGTGGCCGGGGCCCTGCTGCTGATGATCCGGCGGACCGTGCGGGCACCGCGGGCGCGCGGCGCTCCGCCGCCGCGCGAGCCGCACCCGTACGAGATCGCCTACCTGAACGGCGGGGGACGGCACGCGATCGCGGCCTCGCTGACCGCGCTCCGGCTCGACCGCGCGGTCGACGCGCACGCCGACGGGCGGCTCGTGGCGACCGGGCCGTCCGGCGCGGGCCCGCGCGCGGCCGGGACTCCGCTGGACGCGGCGGTCTTCGGCGCCATCGCGGCCGGCCGGGCCGGGACGCTCGCCGAGCTCACCGCGGAGCCGGGCGTCCGGGCCGAACGCGATCGGCTCCGCGACGGGCTGATCGCCCAGGGCCTGCTGATCGGGCCGGGCGAGCGTACCCGGCTGCGGATCGTTCGAGGCGCCGTGTGGATCACCCTCGGCTTCTCGGTCTTCTTCCGGGGCGATGTCTTCGACGGGTTCCCGGCCATCCTGGTGCCGCTCGCGGGCCTGGCCGTGCTGGGGGCCGGCGCGCTGGCGCTCCGCACGGACGGCGAGCGGACGGCGGAAGGGAAGCGGGCGGTCGAGCGGGCCGGGGAGCGCGCCTCCCATCTCGGCCCGGAGAACGCGGCCGCCTACGCCGGGCTCCCCGCCCCCGAGGTCCTGCTCGGCGTCGGGCTGTTCGGGACGGCGGCGCTGATGGCGCTCGACCCGGTGTTCGCCCACACCGCCGGGCTCGGCCACTACCTGGAGCTGTCCGACGCCGCGGCGACCTCGGGCAGCCAGTGGGCATCGTCGTGCTCGTCCAGCGCCTCGGTGTGCTCGGCGTCGTCCTGCGGCGGAGGCGGCTCCTGCGGCGGAGGCGGCGGTGGCGGCTGCGGGGGTGCAGGCGGCTGCGGCGGGGGAGGGGGCTGCGGTGGCGGCTGACCTTCCGGAGCTGGGCGTCGGGATCGGGTGGCGGCCCGAGATCGCGGGGTTCGTCGGCGCTCTGCCGGGGCTGCGCTTCACCGAGGTGATCGCCGAGTCGGTGCACCCGGAGCGTCCCGCGCCGGAGCTGGTGGAGCTGCGCGGCCGGGGTGCGGCGGTCGTCCCGCACGGGGTGAAGCTGTCGCTCGGCGGCGCCGAGCCCGTCGCGGCCGGGCGGGTCGCGCACCTGGCCGCGTGCGCCGAGGCGCTGCGCGCCCCGCTGGTGAGCGAGCACGTCGCGTTCGTCCGGGCGGCCGGGATCGAGGCCGGGCACCTGCTGCCGGTGCCGCGCACCCGCGCCGCGCTGGACGCCCTCACCGCCAACATCCGCCGCACGCAGGCCGAGCTGCCCGTCCCGCTGGCCGTCGAGCCGATCGCGGCCCTCTTCGACTGGCCGGACGCCGAGTACGCCGAGGCCGACTTCCTGACCGAGCTGCTCGACCGCACCGGCGCCCTGCTCCTGCTGGACGTCGCCAACGTCTACGCCAACGCCCGCAACCGCGGCGAGGACCCCCTGGACCTCATCGACCGGCTGCCGCTCGACCGCGTCGCCTACTGCCACGTCGCGGGCGGCGCCGAGCAGGGCGGCCGGTACCACGACACGCACGCCGCCGCCGTCCCGCCCGAGGTCCTGGACCTGGTCGGCGAGCTGTGCGCCCGGCGCCGCCCGCCCGGCCTGCTGCTGGAGCGCGACGGCCACTACCCGCCGGCCGGCGAGCTGCGCGCCGAGCTGGACGCCGTCGCCGCCGCCTCCGGCCTCCCGCCGATCACATGAGCGGCCCCTTCGACCCCGGGCTGGCGGCGGCGCAGCAGGCGCTCGTGCTCGCCATGACGTCCGGCGGGCCGCTCCCCGACGGCTTCGACGCCGCCGCGGTCGCGGCCGCCGCGCACGGCATCCTGCTCAAGCGGGTCGGCGAGGCCGCCCGAGCCTGGCCCGCGCTCGCCGCGTCCTACGGGACGTCCTGGCGCGAGGTGTTCACCGGGTGGGCCGCCGAGCGGCCCACCCGCGGCTCATTCCGGGACGGGTGGGACTTCGCGCGCGCCCACCGCCGCGATCTCGGCGCGGACGCGGCGCGGGAACTGGCGCTCGCCGAGGTCCGGTGGTCGTATGACGGCGAGTCCCCGCCGCGCCCCCGCCGGCTCGCCGCGCGGCGGACGCCCGGGGGAGTGGCCGTGCTGGTTCGCGGGTACGTCCGGGTCTTCGGACGGGGCGCGTCCCGCTGAGCGCGGTGTCGGCGGAACGAGATGCCGCCGCTCGCGGTAGCGGCTATGGTCTAGACCAATGGCGGCGTGCCGGGAGGTCCGGCCGCGGCCGCCCGGCCGTGCGCGGACCACGGCCCGAGCAGGTGAATCGAGGGAGGAGCCCGGTGGCGGGAGAAGGAGACGGCATGCGCGTCGGAGTGCTGACCGGGGGCGGCGACTGCCCCGGACTGAACGCGGTGATCCGCGCGGTCGTCCGCAAGGGCGTGCAGGTCTTCGGCTACGAGTTCGTGGGCTTCCGGGCCGGCTGGCGCGGCCCGCTCGAAGGCGACACCGTGGCCCTGGACGTGCAGGCCGTGCGCGGGATCCTGCCGCGGGGCGGGACGATCCTCGGCTCGTCCAGGACCAACCCGGTCAAGGTCGAGGGCGGCATAGAGCGGATCAAGGACAACCTCGCCGGCCTCGGCGTGGACGCCCTGATCGCCATCGGCGGCGAGGACACCCTCGGCGTCGCGCGCGAGCTGTACGCCAACGGCGTCAACGTCGTCGGCGTCCCGAAGACGATCGACAACGACCTGAACGCGACCGACTACACGTTCGGGTTCGACACCGCGGTGAACATCGGCATGGAGGCCGTCGACCGGCTGCACACCACCGCCGAGAGCCACCACCGCGCGCTGATCTGCGAGGTCATGGGCCGGCACGCGGGCTGGATAGCGCTGCACGTCGGCATGGCCGCCGGCGCCAACGTCATCCTCATCCCCGAGCGGCCCTTCGACATCGAGAAGGTCTGCCAGTACGTGGAGAGCCGGTTCAAGACCCGGTACGCGCCGATCATCGTCGTGTCCGAGGGCGCCCACCCGATCGACGGGCAGATGGAGCTGCAGACCGGCGAGAAGGACGCGTTCGGGCACGTCCGGCTCGGCGGCATCGGCCAGGCCCTCGCCGACGAGATCGAGAAGCGCACCGGCAAGGAGGCCCGCGCCACCGTGCTCGGGCACATCCAGCGCGGCGGCACGCCCACCGCGTTCGACCGCGTCCTCGCCACCCGCTTCGGCCTGCAGGCCATCGACGCGGTCCGGGAGGGCGACTACGGCAAGATGGTCGCGCTGCACGGCACCGACATCGTCCGCGTCGGGCTGGACGAGGCGACCAAGGAGCTGAAGACCGTCCCGCTGGAGCGCTACGCCGAGGCCGAGGTCTTCTTCGGCTGACCGGCCCTCCTGGCGGGAACACGCTTTCCGGGTCGCGGTGTTGCCCACGGTGGGCCACACTAGAAGCACACCCCAGCACCTGTTCCCGCCAGGAGGACCACGCATGACCACGCTCGACACCGCGCCGGCGGACGTCCGGGAGCAGTCGCCGGTCGACGGCGAGCCGTGCGTGCTGCTCAAACTGGGCGAGGTCGTCCTCAAGGGCAAGAACCGCGAGCAGTTCGAGCGGCGGCTGGCCGACAACGTGCGGCAGGCCGTCCGGCCCATCGCCCGCGTGGACGTCGTCCGCCGCCACGGCGTGTTCATCATCCGCAAGCACGACGCCGATCTCGCCACCATGGAGCGGGTCGCGCAGCGGGTGACCGACGTCATGGGCATCGTGTGGGCGCACCGCGCCTGGCGGGTCGGCAAGGACGTCGCCAGCGTCGAGCGCGCCGCCCTGGAGCTCATGGACGGCCGCACCGGCTCGTTCGCCGTCCGGTCCCGGCGCCGCGACAAGCGGTTCCCGATGACCTCGATGGAGATCGACCGGCACATCGGCGCCCTCGTCGCCCAGCGGTACGGGCAGCCCGTCAGCCTCAAGGACCCCCGGCACACCCTGTCGATCGAGGTCGACCGCGACGAGGTGTTCGTCTACTCCGGCGGCCTGCCCGGCCAGGGCGGCCTCCCCGTCGGGATGAGCGGCCGCGCCCTCGTGCTGATGTCCGGCGGCATCGACTCGCCCGTCGCCGCCTACCGGATGATGCGCCGCGGCCTGCGCGTCGACTACCTGCACTTCTCCGGCATGCCGTTCACCGGCCCCGAGTCGATCTACAAGGCGTACGCGCTGGTCCGCGAGCTGGACAAGTTCCAGGGCGGGTCGCGGCTGTTCGTCGTCCCGTTCGGCAAGGCGCAGCAGCAGATCAAGTCGTCCGGCGCCGACCGGCTCGCGGTGATCGCGCAGCGCCGGCTGATGCTGCGCACCGGCGAGGTCCTCGCCCGCCGCCGCCGCGACACCGCGCTGATCACCGGCGACGCGCTCGGCCAGGTGTCCAGCCAGACGCTCACCAACATCACCGCGCTGGACGACGCCGTGGAACTGCCGATCCTGCGCCCCCTCGTCGGCATGGACAAGAGCGAGATCATGGACCAGGCGCGGCGCATCCGCACCCTGTCGATCTCCGAGCTGCCCGACGAGGACTGCTGCACCATGCTGGCGCCCCGCCGCGCCGAGACCAAGGCCAGGATCGACGACCTGCGCAAGATCGAGAAGCGGCTGGACGTCGACGAGCTGGCCGACCACCTGGCCGACTCCGTCCAGGAGCACCGCCCCGCCTACGCCGACCCGGCCTCGTGACCCCCGGGCCCGCCCGCGCCCGGAAAGCGGGCGCGGCGGGCGCGCGGACGGGCTAGCGGGCGTCGAAGTCGGTCGGGCGGGGAGGCTCGGGGCCGTCGGGGCCCAGCAGGGTGATCCGCTCGATGCGGACGATGCGGAACCGCCGTCCGGCGACCGCGATGCCGTTGCGGCGGGTCTCGTCCTCCAGCAGCTCCGCCGCCTCGGCGAACCGGGCGACGTCCGCGTCGGCCGGGCTCTCCACCGCCGGCACCACGTGCCGGAAGTAGGTGATCAGCGCGTCGCGGGCCTGCTGCGGCGCGTCGTGCAGCCGGCCCACCGGCCGCCAGCGCCGCTCGCTGCGCTCGGCCACCGTGAACACGGGCGTCAGCGCGACCGGGGTGAGGAACGCCCCGGTCGGCTCGCCGCCCGCCGCGGCGGCCGCGTCCAGCACCTGGCACAGCAGCTCGGCGGTCACGAGGTCGGACGCCGGGCCGTCCGCGGGCAGCAGGTCGTAGCCGCGGCCCGCGGGCGGCGGATCCAGGTCGGTCGGGCGGGGCGGCTCGGGCCCGTCCGGGCCGGTGCGGACGAGCTGCTCGATCCGCACGATCCGGAACCGCCGGCCGCCCGCGGCCACCTCGTCGACCGGCCCGCGCCGCAGCCGGTCCGCCGCCCCGGCCAGCTCGGGCTCGGCCGCGCCGCCCTCCAGCACCGCGAGGTCGTCCAGCCGGCCGGCGAGCAGCTCCCGCGCGCCCTGCGGCAGCGGGTCGCACGGGCACACGATCTGCCAGCCGCCCGGGACCTGCTCGGCGGCCGTGAACAGCGCGCCCACGACCACGAGCTCCGGGTAGGCGGACAGGGCGCGGCACGCGTCCGCGAGCATCACCGCGGCGACCGGGTCGACACCGTCCAGATCCTCCGGGAACAGCCGCCCGCCGGCGTCACCATCGCCCATCGTCATGCCGGACATCATCCTCGCCGTGCCGGTTCCGGCCAATGGTCCAGACCATTTCGTTACCGCCGCGTTCTTATTGCAGTGCCCTCCTCCCTCGGGCCTTGGCGGCCCTCCATCGTCGGGAACTGCGGTGCGATCGCTGCATCGCTCCGGCTCGCCTGGCGGCTCGCTGCGCGATCAGGTCCTCGCAGGCTCGAACCTGCCTTCGGTCGCGATCGCGATGCTCGAGGTCGTTGCGTGGCCGAGGTGCCGGCCGGGGTCACCTGCGCCGTGACACGGACACGCTGGGAGCGCGAGCGGCGGCAGACCGCCGGTGGACAGGACCGGGAGCAGCGGGACGGCCGCCGCCCCGAACAGCACCCCGGCCGCGCCCCGGCCGTGGGACGGCCGCCGCCCCGGCCACGGCGCGGTCCTCCTCGCCGCGGGTGATGAGGACGGACGCGATCGTCGCGTACACCGCGTACGCCAGCCCGGACAGCAGCGCCAGCGCGATGCCCACCGGCTCGATGCCCGCGTCCCGGCCGCCGCCGATCAGCAGGGCGCAGCCGGCGACGGCGCCGGCGGTCGCCGCCGCCCAGCGGCCGGTCGGCCGCGACCGCCGGGCCATCAGCCCGATCACGCCGGTGAACGCGGGCGCGCTGCCGATCGTGACGACGGTGCCCGCCGCGACGCCGGTGCGGCCGGCGGCGACGAAGAACGCGGTCTGGTACACCGCGATCGCGGCCGCGCCGAGGGCGAGCGGCGGCGGGTTGCGGCGGTTCCCGAGCAGGCGGCGCAGCCCGGCGCCGAGGCGCGTCCAGGCCGCGAGCGCGAGCAGCACCGCGCCGCCGATCACGACGCGGCTCGCGGCGATCGACAGCGCGGACGCGCCGCCCGCGAACGTGCGGACGGTCCCGGTCGTCCCCCACAGGGACGCCGCCAGCAGGATGTCGGCGCCGCCGCCGAACCGGGCGGCGCGACGCCCCGCGCGGACGCGCGCGGGCCGGCCGCGCCCCGTCAGGAGCGCGGCGGCCCGCAGTCGGAAACCCAGTAGGCCACGGAGCCGGCGATACCGCGCCGATCAGGCCGGAACGGCGTCCGGGTCCTGGGCCTGGGCGAGGGAGCGGCCCACGATGGGCGGCAGGTCGCGCACCAGCTTGGCCAGTTCGCGCAGGTCGCCGTCCACCAGGGCCTGCGGGCCGTCGCACAGGGCGGTCTCCGGGTGCGGGTGCACGTCGATGATCACGCCGTCGGCGCCGACCGCGATCGCGGCGCGGGTCAGCGGCAGCACGAGGTCGCGGCTGCCGCCCGAGTGCGACGGGTCCACGATGACCGGCAGGTGGGAGAGGCGCTGCGCCACCGGCACCGCGGAGATGTCGAGGGTGTTGCGGGTCGCGGTCTCGAACGTGCGGATGCCCCGCTCGCACAGCACGATGTCGAGGTTGCCGCGCTGGGCGACGTACTCGGCGGCCATCAGCCACTCCTCGATCGTCCCGTTCATGCCGCGCTTCAGCATCACCGGCTTGCCGGACTCGCCGGCGGCCTGCAGGAGGGCGAAGTTCTGCGCGTTGCGGGTGCCGATCTGCAGCATGTCCGCGTAGGAGGCGACGAGTTCGACGTCGCCGGCGTCCACCACCTCGGTGACGATCGGCATGCCGGTCTCCGCCCGCACGTCCGCGAGGATGCGCAGGCCCGCCTCGCCGAGGCCCTGGAACGCGTACGGGGAGGTGCGCGGCTTGAACGCGCCGCCGCGCAGCAGCGTCGCGCCCGCGGCCTGCGCCATCTGCGCGGCGCCGAGCGTCTGCTCGGGCGTCTCGACGGCGCACGGACCGGCGATCAGCGTCATGGTGCCGGGGCCGATCGGCACGCCGCCGACCCGCACGACCGAGCGCTCGCCGTGGTTCTCGCGGCTCACCAGCTTGTAGGGCGCCGAGATGCGGACGACGTCGCTGACGCCGCGCATCCCGCGCAGGTTCAGCGAGCCGAACTGCTGGACGTCGCCGACCAGCCCGACGATGGTCCGCTCGATGCCGCGGCTGACGAAGGCGTCGCCCCCCGCCGTCTCGACCAGTGAGACGACGGCCTTGATATCCGCTTCGTTGGCCTCCGGGGCCATGACGACGACCATTGGTGTGCTGCCTCTCCTGTTTCGCCCGGAACCCTGGTGGATCCCGCGGACGACCCCTGAAACAGAGAAAGCCCCGGGCCACTGGGCCCGGGGCTTCTCGTTCCGTGGTCTGTCAGCGCAGCGCCTGGCAGACCAGCCTCCCGGGCTGGCCGTACCAAAAGAAATAGACGACGTTGCGCACGGCCCCAGCGTAGCCGATGTCCGGTGCGCGCATTCGCACCGCCCCCGAATATGGCTCAGCTCACGCCGGGTGGCAGGATGGCCGCGTCATGACCCACCCCGAACGCTCCGCACCGCAGCCCCGGGATCTGCCGCCCGGCCAGTACGTCCCCCGCGGCTGGCCCGTCCTCCACTACGGCCCCGTGCCGAAGTTCCGTCCCGCGGACTGGGACTTCCGGGTCTTCGGCGCCACCGCGTCGGGCGGCCAGCACCGCTGGACCTGGGACGAGTTCGACGCGCTGCCGCGGACCGGGTCGGTCGCCGACTTCCACTGCGTCACCAAGTTCACCGTCCCCGGCAACGCGTGGGAGGGCGTCCCCGGCACGGCGGTCGCGGAGCTGGCGCCGCCCGCGGCGGACGCCACGCACGTGATGGTCTGGGCCGAGTACGGCTACAGCGCCAACATCCGGATGAGCGACTTCCTCGCCGACGGGACGATGTTCGCCACGCACCACGACGGCGAGCGGCTGACCGCCGACCACGGCTTCCCGCTCCGCATCGTCGTCCCGCACCTGTACTCGTGGAAGAGCGTGAAGTGGGTCCGCGGCATCGAGTACATGGCGAAGGACCGGCGCGGCTTCTGGGAGGAGCGCGGCTACCACAACGTCGCCGACCCGTGGCGGGAGCAGCGCTACTCCTACCAGGAGGACGAGGGCGAGTCCCCGCCCCTGTGACGCCCCGGACGCGCCCGCCCGCGGGCGCGTGGCCGGGTGTGGCCCATCCGAGACATTCGTAAATGGCCAACGGCCGGACTGCCGGGCACGGAAGACGTTACCGTAAGTCGTCATGGTCCTACCGTCCGTCGCCGATGCCGTGGTGTGCGCCACGGCCGCCGGTGCCGCCTCCGGATTCTGGGCGCTGCGCCGGTGGCCGCCCCTGCCGTCCGGCTGCCTGCGCGCCTCCCGCGTCCCCGGCGGCCCGGCCGAGCAGGCGGCGTTCGCGACCCTGCACCTGCTCGCGCGGGCGGCGCAGCCGCTGCGCGCCGGGCTCACCGACGACACGGCCCGCACGGCGGCGCGGCGGCTGCGGCCACTGCTCGGCGCCGAGGCGATCGCCCTGGTCGCAGTGCGCCCCCCGACCAGCGTCCCGAACGACCCCGACGACCCCGACGACCCCGACGACCCCGACGACCCCGACGACCCCAACGGCCACGGTGACCCCCGCCGCTCCGGTGATCTCCGCGGCCCCGATGACCCCGGCGGCTCCGGCGACTTCCGCGGCTCCGGCTGCCCCGGCGACCTCGGCGGCTCCGGTGACCTCCGCGGCCCCGGCAACCTCCGCGGCCTCGGCGGCCTCGGCGGACCCAGCGGCCCCGGAGACCCCCGGGACCCTGGCGCGCCGGGCGTCCCCGGGGACTCCGGCGACTTCGGCGGCGGGCCGCTGCGGGCCGAGCCGCGGCTGCTGGCCTGGGCCGGCCCGGACGGCGGCGCCCATGCGGCGGAGGCCGTCCGGCAGGCGCTGCCCGTGCTGGCCTCCGGCCGGCCCCGGGTCGGCCGGCCCGGCCCGGCCGGCTGCGGCGATCCGCACTGCCCCGCCCGGGTCGCGATGACCGCGCCGCTCACCGTCGAGGGACGGGTGGAGGGCGTGCTGACCGCCTACTGGAGCGGCGCGTCGGCCGCGCGGATCCACGCCACCGGCGAGGCGGCCCGGCAACTGGCCACCCAGCTGGAACTGGCCGAGCTGGACGCGGCCCGCGTCCGGCTCGGCGAGGCCGAGACGCGGGCGCTGCGCGCCCAGATCTCCCCGCACTTCGTCTACAACTCGCTGACCACGATCGCCTCGTTCGTGCGCACCGACCCCGCCCGCGCCCGCGCCCTCCTGCTGGACTTCGCCGACTTCGCCCGCTACTCCTTCCGCAACCCCCGCGACTTCACCACCCTCGCCGACGAGCTGCGCTCCATCGACCGCTACCTGCTGCTGGAGCGGGCCCGGTTCGGCGAGCGGCTGCTGTGCAGCGTCGACGTCGCGCCCGAGGTGTTACCGGTCGCCGTCCCGTTCCTGGCGCTGCAGCCGCTCGTCGAGAACGCCGTCCGGCACGGCATGGCGGGCCGGCGCGGACCGTTCCACATCACGATCACGGCGCGCGACTCCGGCGCCGAGGCCGCGATCAGCGTCGAGGACGACGGGGCCGGCATGGACCCCGAGCGGCTCCAGGAGATCCTGTCCGCCCCGCTCGGCCGCCCCGGCCCGACCGGCTGGGGCAGCATCGCGTCCCGGCCCCGCCGGCGGGACGGGCACGCCGACCCCGGCATCGGCCTCGCCAACGTCGACGAGCGCATGCGGCAGGTCTACGGCGACGAGTACGGGCTCACCGTCGAGACAGCGCTCGGCGCCGGGACCAAGGTCAATTTGCGCGTGCCGAAGTACCGTCCAGGGGTGTTTCCGGAGTGACCCGTGACCGAGCGCCGCCGCACTCACTTCTTGGAATCGATTGCGGACGGACGGTAATCGCGGCAAAGTCGCCCTCATGCTCCACGTCCTTGCCGTCGACGATGAACGCCCCGCGCTGGAGGAACTCGCCCATCTCCTCCGCGAGGACCCGCGGATCGGCCGGGTCACCGGCGCGGGCGACGCCTCGGCGGCGCTCCGCGACCTGAGCCGCATGCTCGTCGAGGGCGAGCGCCTCGACGCGGTGTTCCTGGACATCCGGATGCCGGGCCTCGACGGGCTCGACTTCACCCGGCTGCTCACCGGGTTCGCCGCGCCCCCGCACGTGGTGTTCGTGACCGCGCACGACGACTGCGCCGTCACCGCCTACGAGCTGGGCGCGCTCGACTACCTGCTGAAGCCCGTCCGGCCCGAGCGGCTCGCCGAGTCGGTCCGCCGCGTCGCCGAGGCCGTGCACCGGACCGGCACGCCCGCGGCCGAGCCCACCGACCCCGACGACGAGCTGATCCCCGTCGAGCTCGGCGGCCGCACCCGGCTCGTCTCCCGCCGGACGGTGACGCACGTGGAGGCGCAGGGCGACTACGTCCGGCTGCACACCGCCGACGGCGGCTACCTGGTGCGGATGCCGCTGTCGGCGCTGACCAAGCGGTGGGAACCGGCCGGGTTCATCCGGATCCACCGCAGCACCCTGGTCGCGTGCGCGCACATCACCGAGGTCCGCTTCGACGGCGGCCGCGCGGCCGTCCGGATCGGCGACGAGCTGCTGCAGGTCAGCCGCCGGCACACCCGCGAGGTGCGGGATCGCCTGGTGCGCAGCTTCCACCAGAACGGGGACGGTCCGGGGCAGGCCGGCGATGCCCGCTGAACGCCGCGTCGCGGCGTCACCGGGGACGGCCGCCCCCGCCCGGACGCCCCCGCACGCCGCCCGGCGCCCGCACCGCCGACACGGAGCCACCGGACCCCGGCCCGCCGGACCCCGACCCACTCCATACCGCCCCCACCACCCCCGCAAAACCCACAAGGTCCACCGGGTCCGCAGGGTCCGCTGCGTCCACCGGGTTCACCGCGCCCGCAGGGTCCGCCGCGTCTATCGGGTCCGGCGCGTTCGCTAGGTTGGGCTGGGGCTGGGGCTGGGGCTGGGGCTGGGGGTGCTCGGGGGCGTTGGGGCGAGTGCTCTGATTCGCGCTTAGTTGCGGACGGCCTTCGGGACCGGTGCGGTCGTTCTCGTCGTCCTGGTGGGTCTGCCGTTGTCGGCGCTCGTCCCGGCGGGCCCGCGTGCACGGGGTGCCGCTGTGCTGGCTCGTCCTCGTCCTCGTCCCTCGGCGTCCAGCCCCTCTTGATCGCGCTCGCGTTCCGGCAGCTGAGACGGGCCGAGCGCGCGGCGGACCGCCGGTGACCGTGCCGGCCGCGGCGGCGGCGCTCGCCGCACTCGCCGCCCCCTGTCCGGCGGGATGCGCAGCATCACCCCGGTGCAGGCCGTCCAGTTCTGGGTGAAGCTGGCCGCCGTGGCGGTGCCCGCCGTCGCGCTGCTCGGGACGTGGCACATGTCCGCGGACTCCGGCCCGCTCGGCACCGGCGTCCCCCGGTTCGAGCACGCCACGCGGCCGCGACAACCGGAACAGTCGCGATTGCGACCGAAGGCAGGTTCGAGCGAAGCGAGAACCTGATCGCGCAGCGAGCTGCTAGGCGAGTCGGAGCGATGCAGCAATCGCACCGCATTTCTCGACGATGGAGGGCCGCCAGGCCCGAAGGAGGAGAGAAAGGCAATGAACACAGCACGACTCGGGCGCCGCTGGACAACCCCCCGACTGTTCAGCGACGCCCGAGCCACAGGCCACCGGATCCCACCCCCCCGGTACGGGATCCGGCGACTCCGATCCGGCTTGCGCCGGATCTCCGGGATTTGCTCTTGTGGCGTGTGGTGCCACTGAGAACACTAGACGCGCCGCACGGCTCGGCGGCACCAAGAAAACGCGACCGTCGATGAGCGGTACGTAGTCGTAGATGTGCGTAGCGTAGTTGTACGACGAGCGGTCTGTGCGGCGGGACGAGCGGTCGCGCGGGAACGGTCGCCGTGTCGGGGAGTCCGTTCGTGGATGAGTTACGGGGCGAGCGCCTTCTCCGGGAGGTGGAGCCGACGCAGTGCGTGGGGGACGCGGCGGCGGGTCGGCAGCGACACTGCGGCCATGACGGCGAACGCGGTCGGCGCGATCGGCGGGACCGGCTCGGCGAGGACGGCCGCGGGCCAGCCGGCGGTGGCGTCCCGGAAGAGGCGGGCGACGCCGGTGCGGAACGCGGCCGGGCCGGTGCGGCGCACGCACTGCGAGAGCGTCCCCGCCGACGGCGACGGCGAGCCCGCACGACGCGGAGTTGAACGCGGCGAACGCGCCGGCGGTGACGAGGCCGGTGAGCAGCGCGCCGGGCGGTCCGGGGATCATGCGGCGCGGGAGCAGCAGGAGGGTCGCGTCGGTGTCGCCGGTCATGAGCAGTTCGGGGGCCTACAGGCGTCCGAGCGTTCCTGGGAGGGCGGGGAACACAGAGAACAGGGCGAGGAGGACGGGCACGAGCGCGGCCGTGCGGCCGGCATCGCTCCCGGAGGCGTTGGCGAAGAAGCGCATCAGGATGTGGGGTAACCCCATCGTGCCCAGCAGGACGCACAGCATCGCCGAGTAGGTGCGGAAGAGCGCGTGCTCCTCGCTGCGGGTGAACGGCGTCGCCCAGGTGCCGCCGTCCTGGGCGGGCAGCCGTTCGGCGTGCGGCACCGCCGTGCCGCCGGGGAAGATGACGTCGGTCCCGCGGCCGATGGTGTGGGCGCCCGCGGCCAGCGGGACCGGCTCGCCGCCGCGGTGACGTCGGTGTGCATGTGCACGCTGAGGCGGCGGCTAAAGGCGGTGCGTGCTGTGGTGGGACCTTTGCTGCTGCTTACGTGTCGCGTAGGCGTTTTAGGGTTTCTATGTCCTTCGCGTGTGGCTCGGGGGCCCTGCCCGGGGTCTCGATGATGAAGGGGAGGCCCTGTACTGCTGGGTGGTCGAAGAGGTCTGCGAAGGGGTGTTCGCCGATCTGGCCGGCGCCGATGTTCTCGTGGCGGTCTCGGCCGGAGGCGCAGGGGTCCTTCGAGTCGTTGGCGTGGATCAGCTTCAGGCGGCCCTCGCCCACGGTCGCCACCAGGGCGTCGATCGTGTCCTTGGCGCCGCCCGGGGCCGCCAGGTCGTGGCCGGCGGCGAAGGCGTGGCAGGTGTCGAAGCAGACGCCCAGCTTCGGGTGGTGCTCCAGCTTCTCGAAGAACGGGCCCAGGTCCTGGACCTTGGCGCACAGCATGTTGTTCTGGCCCGCCATGGGCTCCAGGAGGAGGTCCGGGCCGTCGTCCGGGATCTCTTCGAGGAGGGGCAGGACGTGCTCGCGGACCTGCGCCATGGCCTCGTCGTAGGTCTGGGACACGGCGGAGCCGGTGTGGACGACGACGCCGCGGGCGCCGATGGCCCGGCCGCGGGTCAGCGAGTGGCGGACGGTCGCGACCGACTTGGCCAGGGTCTCCGGGGTGGGGGAGCCGAAGTTCACCAGGTACGGGGCGTGCACGTAGACGGGGATGCCGTGCTCGCGGAGCCTCGCGTCCTCGGCGGGCCTCCCCTCGGGGAGCGCCCAGCCGCGCGGGTTGGAGACGAACACCTGGATCGCCTCGGCGCCGATCTGCGCCGCGTACTTCAGGCCGCCGGTGGCGAGGCCGCCGGCCACGGGGACGTGCGCCCCGACGGGGCTGTTCGGTGAGGTCATAGCCGGTTCAGCCTAGCCGGTCACGGGCCCCGGACGATGGTGACCGTGGAGCCGCGCCGGGCCTCGCCGCTGGAGGGCGACTGGAACCGGACGACGTCGCCGCCGAAGCCCGTCACGTTGACCTTGAAGCCGGACTCCTTCAGGGCCTTCCTGGCGTCGTTGACGGTGTGGCCGGTCATGTTGGGGACGGGGACGTTCTGGTCGCCGCCGTCGTCGCAGCCGAACTGGAACGGGCCCGCGTCGACGATGCAGTCGCGCTTGTTGACGACGATGGTGACGTCGTCGCCGCGGGAGACGCCGGTGCCCTCGGCCGGGTCCTGGCTGATCACCGTGTTGGGCTCCTTGCCGCCCACCTGCTTCTTCTGGACGGTGACGTTCAGGCCCATGGAGCGCAGCTGGTTCGCGGCGGCGTCCCCGTTCCGCCCGAGGAGGCCGGGCATCGACATGCCGGTGGAGACGACGATGGCGACCGGCTCGTCCGGCGACCGCTTCTCGCCGCCGTCCGGGTCGGTGCCGATGACCTTGTCCTTCGCGACGGTCTGGGACGGGCTCGTGCTCGTCTCGCCCACCGTGAAGCCCTTGTCCTCCAAGGTCTTCTTGGCGTCGGCGAGGCTCTTGCCCGCGACGTCGGGGACCTCGCGGGGCGTGATCCCCCTGGACGGCGTGAGCGTCACCGTCTGCCCCTTGGCGACGCGGGCGCCGGCGGGCGGGTCGGACTTGGCGACGCCGCCCTTGTGGACGCGGTCGTCGTAGACCGCCTTGGCCGTCCGCACGTCCAGCCCGTTGGAGCGCAGCTGGTCGCGGGCGTCGGAGACCTTCATGCCGATGATCGACGACGGGACGTGCTCGTACTGGCCGGACGTCTGGTACCAGACGGCCCAGCCGAGGATGAGCGCGGCGATCGCGCCGAGGGCGACCAGGACGTAGCGGCCGGTCAGCGCGCCGATGGCGCGGTCGGCCTTCGTGCGCCGCGGGGCGTACTCCTCGGCGGGCACCGTGCGCGGGTCGAGGACGGCGGTGTGGCCCTGCGGGGGCGCCTCCAGCACGCTCGTCGTGCCCCGGCCCGACTCCTCGATGCGCCGGTCGAAGTCGCGGGGGAGCCCGCCGAGCACCTCGGCGACCTCGGCGTGGTACTGGTTCGCGTCCTGCGGGCGGCGCGCCGGGTCGTGGCCGGTGGCGTCGGTGACCAGGTCGTCCACCCGCCGGGGGATGCCGGGCACCAGGTGGGACGGCGGCGGGACCGTCTCGTTCACGTGCTTGTAGGCGACCGCGAGGGGCGTGTCGGCCTGGTGGGGGAGCTGCCCGGTGAGCAGCTCGAACAGCATGATCCCGGCGGCGTACACGTCGGAGCGGACGTCGGCGCTGCCGGACAGCACCTGCTCGGGCGCGAGGTAGCCGACCGTCCCGATGATCATGCCGGTCTTGGTCATCTTGCTCGCGGTCTCGGCCCGGGCGAGCCCGAAGTCGGCGACCTTGACCTGGCCGTCCTCGGTGATCAGCACGTTCTCGGGCTTGACGTCGCGGTGCACGAGCCCGGCGCGGTGCGCGGCGCCGAGCGCGGCGAGCACCGGCTGCACGACCTCCAGCGCGGCGCGCGGGCCGAGCCGGCCGCGCGCGGCGAGGGTGTCGCGGAGCGTGCGGCCCGCGACGTACTCCATCACCAGGAAGACGTGCTCGCCGTCGGTGCGCTGGTCGTAGACCGCGACGACGTTCGGGTGCGACAGCGCCGCCGCGGCCTTGGCCTCCCCGATGAAGCGGGCGACGAAGTCCTCGTCGGAGGCGAGTCCGGCGTGCATCACCTTGATCGCGACGGTGCGGTCGAGGCGGAGGTCCCGCGCGAGGTAGACCGTCGCCATGCCGCCGCGGGCGATGCGGGACTCAATGCGGTAGCGCCCGTCGAGCACCTGCCCGACGAGTGGATCTTCCACCGTCGTGTCCATCGGTGCGAGTTTACGGGCGGATCGCAGCGGATCTCATCAGTCGTGAGTATGAGCATCGATGAGCCCCGGGGCCGATGCGGCCGGGGCGCCCGGTTCCGCTGGGGCGGCCGGGGCGCGCCGCCCGGGCCGACGGGTGCTGCGGGACACGGCCACGCCGGCCAGGCACAGCAGGCCGCCGGCGAGCGTGACCAGCCCGGGGATCTCCCCGAGGAACAGCCACGACATCCCGACGACCAGGGCGGGCACGGCGTAGGTCGTGGCGCCCATCTTCCCGGCGGACGTGCGGGCCAGCGCGTAACCCCAGGTGGTGAACGCGATCGCGGTCGGGAAGACGCCCAGGTAGACCATGTTGAGGGTGGCCCCGGCCGGGGCGTCCGCGGCCTGGGACACCAGCTGCCCGGCGAACGGCAGGCAGAACAGCGCGCCGACGGCGCACGCGAACGTGGTGAACTGCAGCGCGGAGGCGTGCCGCAGCGCGGGCTTCTGGCTGACCACGCCCGCCGCGTACGTCACGGCGGCGACCAGGCAGAGCAGCACCCCGCCGACGGACGCGCGGCCCTCCCCGGACATCGACAGCCCGACGACGGCGGCACCGGCGAACGACACGGCCATGCCGGCGATCAGCCGGGGCGCCAGGCCCTCCTTCAGCAGCCAGCCGCCGAGGAGCGCGATCAGGATCGGGCCGATGTTGACGACGAGGGACGCGGTGCCCGCGTCCACGAGCTGCTCGCCCCAGTTCAGCGCGACCATGTAGGCGCCGAACCACAGGACGCCCGCCGTGACGATGCCCGGCCAGGCCGCCCTGGGCGGCAGCCCCTCGCGCCGGACGAGCCACAGGGCGCCCAGCACGACCGTCCCGGACAGGAGGCGGCCGAGGGCGAGGGCGCCGGGACCGTACTCGGCTCCGGCGCTGCGGATCGAGACGAAGGCGGACGCCCACAGCACCACCGTGATCGTGGCGGCGGCGACCGCGCGCCGGTCGATGCGACCTGTGCTCTCCTGCTGCATGTCATGCACCTTAGGTATGGGACATTTCCACGAACACCGAAGGAACATGCCGGGTCGCGGCATGCCCAAATGGACCGGCCCCAGTCTGCTGACGTGCTGGTTTCAGGTCTAGCGAATATTCCTACAGGCGATTCTTTAGCTCTTCTACGAGGTGGCGAGGCCCTCGAACGGCGACGACGCCTGCGCGTAGCGGCGCTTCGGAATGCGTCCGGCCAGCCTGGCGAGGCGCCCGGCCTCGACCGCGTGCCGCATCGCCGCCGCCATCCGCTCCGGGTGCCGCGCGCGGGTGACGGCGGTCGCCAGCAGCACGGCGTCGCAGCCGAGCTCCATGGCGAGCGCCGCGTCGGACGCGGTGCCGAGCCCGGCGTCCAGGATCACCGGCACGCCCGCCCGCTCCACGATCAGCTCGATGTTGTGCGGGTTGCGGATGCCGAGACCCGACCCGATCGGGGAGCCGAGCGGCATCACCGCGGCGCACCCGATCTGCTCCAGGCGGTGCGCCAGCACCGGGTCGTCATTGGTGTACGGCAGCACGACGAAGCCGTCGTCGACGAGCTGCTCGGCGGCCTCGACCAGCTCGATCGGGTCGGGCAGCAGCGTGTGCTCGTCCGCGATCACCTCCAGCTTGACCCAGTTCACGCCGAGCGCCTCGCGGGCCAGCTTGGCGGTGAGGACGGCCTCCCCGGCGGTGAAGCAGCCCGCCGTGTTCGGCAGCACCCGGATGCCGCACTCCTTCAGCACGTCCAGCACCGAGCCGCGCGCGGACGGGTCCACCCGCCGCATCGCGACCGTGGTCAGCGCCGTCCCGGACGCCGTCAGCGCCTCCCGCAGCACGTGCATGCTGGGCGCGCCGCCCGTCCCCATGATCAGCCGGGAGCCCAGCTCCTCCCCGGCGATGACCAGCGGATCCGACATGTCAGCCTCCTTGCACGGCGGTGAGCACTTCGATGCGGTCGTCCTCGCGCAGCACCGTCGTCTCCCACGCGGAACGGCGGACGACCTCGTCGTTCAGCGCGGCCGCCACGCCGGTCCCGGCGGCGCTCACCGACGCGACGACCGCGGCGACGCTCGTGCCCTCCGGCAGCTCGCGCGGCTCGCCGTTGACGATCACCTTCATGCTCGCACCTCGGAGAAACGGGCCGGGGAGAACGGCCCGGCGACCTCGGGGACGGGGGCGTCCAGCAGCATCGCGGACAGGATGTCGGCGCTCACCGGGGTCAGCAGGACGCCGTTGCGGAAGTGCCCGGTGCCGACGAACAGGCCGGGCGGCCCGGCCGGGCCCATGACCGGCGCGTTGTCCGGGGAGCCGGGCCGCAGCCCGGCGGCGACCTCGGCGAACTCCAGCTCGGTGATGCCGGGCAGCAGCTCGCGGGCGTCCCGCAGCAGCTCCCACAGCCCGCCGGCGGTGACCCGCCGGTCGAAGCCCAGCTCCTCCTGGGTGGCGCCGAGGACGATCTCGCCGTCCGCGCGCGGCACCAGGTAGACCGACGAGCCGCGGACCAGGCCGCGCGTGGTCCGGGTGAGGAAGGGCGTCCGGGTGCGGAGCCGCATCACCTGGCCCTTCACCGGGCGGACGGGCGGGACGGCTCCCGGCGGCAGCCCCTCCAGATCGCCCGACCAGGGCCCGGCGGCGATGAGCACCCGGTCGGCGCGGATCTCCGTCCCGTCGTCCAGGGCGACTCCGGCCGCCGCGCCGCCCTCGGTCAGCAGACGCACGGCCCGCCGCCGGACCAGCCGCACGCCGAGCCGCTCGGCCGCCGCGAGCAGTGCCGCGGTGAGCCGGCGCGGGTCGATCGAGCCGTCGCGCGGGGCGAGCAGCCCGCCGCGCACGCCCGGCGCGAGCATCGGCTCCGCCCGGCGGCTCTCCCGGCCGGTCAGCGCCTGGACGGGGATGCCGAGGCTCTCCTGGAAGCGGCGCAGGTCGTCGAGGTAGGTCAGGTCGTCGGAGTCGAACGCGACCTGGAGCAGCCCGTCGGTGCGGTACCCGGTCCCGAGGCCGGTCAGCTCCTCCAGTTCGGCGACGAACGCGCCGTACCGGTCGCGGGAGGCGAGGCCGAGCCGCAGCAGCGGCTCCTCGCCGTAGGTCAGCTCGCTGACCGGGGTGAGCATGCCCGCCGCCACCGACGAGGCGCCGCTCGCGGGGGACGGGTCGATCACCGTGACCGCGGCGCCCCCCGCCGCGGTGCGCCAGGCGGTCGCGAGGCCGATGACGCCCGCTCCCACGATCGCGATCTGCATGCGCGCTCCCTTCGCCGGCATGATCCGGATCAGGTCCGGCGGTCGGCGGCCCGGTCAGCCGCCCTCTCAGCCCGGTCGCACCGGACTCCCGCGCTCTGTAACGTTTTTACCCGGTTCCCACCCTACGACCTCGGCGGAGCCGTCCATCATCTGGACAGGTGTCCACCCGAAAATCGCGGCGCATTAGGCTGGCCTTCATGGAGAGCGTGATCGTCGTGGGTGGCGGGCTGGCCGGCGTGCGCGCCGTGGAGGCCCTGCGGGGCAAGGGGTACGGGGGCGCGCTGACGCTCGTGTCGGCGGAGCGGCACCGGCCCTACGACCGGCCGCCGCTGTCGAAGGCCGTCCTCGCGGGCGAGTCCGACGACACGACCGTCGACGCGGACTGGGACGCGCTGCGCTGCGACCTGCTGCTCGGCGAGCGCGCCACCGGCCTGGACCTGCACGCGCCGGGACGCGGCGGCGTGCTCGCGTCCACGGCGGGCGGCCTGCCGTTCGACGGGCTGGTCATCGCGACCGGCGCGGCCCCGGTCACGCTGCCGGGGGACGGCCGCCAGCACGTCCTGCGGACCGTCGACGACTCCCGCGACCTGCGGTCCCGGCTCACCGAGGGCGCCCGGATCGTGATCGTCGGGGCCGGCTGGATCGGCGCGGAGGTCGCGACCACCGCCGCGAAGAAGGGCTGCCGGGTCACCGTCGTGGAGGCGGCCGACACCCCGATCGCCCACGCGATCGGGCCGGAGGTGGGCGCGCTGACCGCCCCCTGGTACGCCGAGGCGGGCGTCGAGCTGCGCACCGGCGTGAAGGTCGCGGCGGTCGAGGAGGGCGGCCTGGCCCTCGCCGGCGGCGGCCGGATCGAGGCCGACGAGGTCGTGGTCGGCATCGGCGTCCGCCCGGAGGTGTCCTGGCTGGACGGCTCCGGCCTGCTGGTGCAGCGCGGCGTGGTCACCGACGGCTCGTTCCGCGCCTACCAGGGCGAGGAGGAGCCCGGCGCCCTCCGCCCGGACATCGTTGCGGTCGGCGACTGCGCCGCCTGGTGGTCGGCGCGCTACGGGCGGCGGCTCCTCGTCGAGCACTGGGACACCGCCCTCAACGCGCCCGAGACCGCCGCCGCGGCGCTCCTCGGGCAGGACGCCGCCTACGACGCCGCCCCGTACTTCTGGTCCGAGCAGTTCGGGCGCATGGTCCAGTACGCGGGCAGCCACGCCGCCGCCGAGCGGCTCGTCCACCGCGGCGACCCGTCCGGCCGCAAGTGGTCGGTGGTGTGGCTCACCGGCGACCGGCTCGACGCGATCCTCGCCGTCGACCGGCCCCGCGACCTGGTGCAGGCGAGGCGGGTGATCGCCGCCGGGACGCCGGTGGACCCCGTGGCGATCGCCGACCCGGACGTCCCCGTCCGGCAGGCCGTTCGCTGATGGCGATCGCCGCGGCGGCGGATCGGCTGTCCAGGGGGTTTGAGCGTTCCGGAGGCGTGGTAGCAAGGGGGCGTGACGCAGATGCACGCAACCGTTGACAGCGCACTCGACCCCCGGACCGACGCCCTCGCCGGCGAGTGGCTCACCCTCCGCGAGACCGCCGACCGACTCGGGATCAAGTCCAACCGGATCAAGCAGTTCATCCACGAGCACCGCATCCTCGCGGTGCGCCGGGGCGGTGAGCCGATGGTGCCCGCGGCCTTCATCAAGGACGGCCAGGTCATCAAGGGGCTGCCCGGCACACTGACCCTCCTGTCGGACGCGGGGTTCGACGACGTGGAGACCATCCGCTGGCTGTTCACCGCCGACGACACCCTGCCGGGGACGCCGGTGGACGCGCTCACCGAGAACCGGGGGACCGAGGTCCGCCGCCGAGCCCAGGCCCTCGCCTTCTAGAACCGACCGGTATCAACGGAAGACAACGCACGTGACACGATCGCGGGGCCGTGCGGCGGGACGCCCCCGCCGCGCGGCCCCGCGATCCCGTACGACCGACCGCCGCTGAAAGGACGTTCCTCCGCCGTGTCCAGGCATCTCCCCTCCGAACGCGCCGTCGCGCTGCGCGCCCGCCTCAGCCGGGCCCGCCTCTACCTCTGCACCGACGCGCGGGAGCGGCGGCGGGACCTGCCGGACTTCCTGGACGCCGTCCTCGCGAACGGCGTCGACATCGTCCAGCTCCGGCAGAAGGGCCTGGAGGCCCGCGACGAGATGACCTACCTGGAGATCTTCCGGGCGGCCTGCGAGCGGCACGGGGCGCTGCTCGCGGTCAACGACCGGGCCGACGTGGCGCAGGCCGTCCGCGCGGACGTGCTGCACCTCGGCCAGGACGACCTGCCGGTGCCCGCCGCCCGCGAGATCGTCGGCGGCGACATGCTGGTCGGCCGGTCCACGCACTCCGACGAGCAGGCGTCGGCGGCGGCCGCCGAGCCCGGCGTCGACTACTTCTGCGCGGGTCCGGTCTGGCCCACGCCGACCAAGCCGGGCCGGCCCGCGCCCGGCCCGAAGCTGCTGGAGTACACGGCGGCGCAGCGGGTCCCGCGGCCGTGGTTCGCGATCGGCGGCATCGACCTCGGGAACCTCGGCGAGGTGCTCGCGGCGGGCGCGACGCGGGTCGTGGTGGTGCGGGCCATCACCGAGGCGGACGATCCCGGCGCCGCGGCGGCCGAGTTCGCGCGCCGGCTGGCGGGCTGACCCGCCCGGCCCGGCGGGGGGCCGCGGCGCGGGCCGCTCGGGCGATCACCGACAATGGGGATCATGAGCGTGGGACCTGACGACGACGACCGCACCGTCGACCTGGACGACGACCTGGAGATCCTGCCCGACCAGACGTCCGACGACACCGACACGGGCTGGGGCGACTGGCGCGCGACCGACGACAACGACGCGCGCCTTCTGGAGGACCGCCCGCCGCACTGGTAGGACCGGACCGGCCCGTCAGAACATCATGCCGAGCGCGAACCCGGCGACGACGACCGCGCCGAGCGCGACCATCATCCGCCAGCGGTAGCGCGGTATCCGGGTCGGGCGCGGCCGCGGCGCCGGGCCCTGGCCCCCTCGCAGCGCCCGGACGAGCTGCGGCGCGGTCGGCCGCGCGGCCGGGTTCTTGTCCAGGCAGCGGGCCGCGAGGTCGCGCAGCGGGCCCTGCAGGTCGCCGAGTTCGGGCCGCCGGGAGGTGACGCGGCGCATCACCGCCGCGCTCGGCCCGGTGCCGAACGGCGGGCGCCCGGTCGCGGCGAACACGATCGCGGCGCCCCAGGCGAAGACGTCGGCGGGCGGCCCGACCGGCTCGTCCTCGATCTGCTCGGGCGCCATGTAGGCGGGCGTGCCGACGGGGCCGGTGGTCAGCGGGGCCGCGTCGGCGGTGCGGGCGATGCCGAAGTCGATGACCTTGGCGCCGTCCGGGCCGAGCAGCACGTTGCCGGGCTTGAAGTCGCGGTGCACGATCCCGGCGCGGTGGATCGCGGCGAGCGCCGCCGCGGTCCGCAGCGCGACCTTGCGCAGTTGCGGGGCGGGCAGCGGCCCGCGGTCGGCGACGACGTCCTGCAGCGACGGGCCCTCGACGAACTCGCTGACGATGTAGGGGCGGTCGCCGGTCATGTCGGCGTCCAGCACCCGCGCGGTGTGCCGCCCCGACACCCGCAGGGCGGCGTCCGCCTCCTTGACGAAGCGGCTGCGCGCCCGGTGCCCGGCCGTCGCGCCGCCGCGCAGCAGCTTCACCGTGACCAGATCGCCGTCGCCGTCCCGGCCGAGGTACACGATGCCCTGGCCGCCCTCGCCGAGCCGGCCGAGCAGCGTGTAGCCGCCGAGGCCGCGCGGGTCGTCGGGGCCGAGCGGCGCGCCGCGCCGCCGGTCGCGGCCGTGCCCGGGGCGGGGCCCGCCGCCCGGGCGTCCCTGCCCGGCCCGGGGCTTGCCGGCGCGGCCGCCGTGCCCCGGATGCGCCGGGCGCCCGGTACGGGCGCCGGCGGGACGCGGGGAATGCGGATTCGTCCTCCCGCGGGAGGTGTCGTGCGGCACTGGATGACTCCGACTCGGCGGGGGCGGACGAAGATTTCCTTATTTGTACCGTGTGACGGCTGGGCACGGCAGGGGAACCGAGATCTTTGTTTTTACTGGCATGTCCCCAGTGTCCCCTTCTGGGTGATCTTTCGGGACGAGGCGCCGACCATGACCGTGTAGCAGCCGTCCGCGACCTTCCACGCCTTCGCCTCCTCGTTCCAGTAGGCGAACGACCGCGCGGACAGCGGGAACGTCACCGTGGTGCTCGCGCCAGGCGCGAGGGTGACCTTGCTGTAGCCCTTGAGCTGCTTGGGGGGCTGCCGCACGTCCACGCCCGGCGAGGGCATGCCGATGTAGAGCTGCGGGACGGCGACCCCCGTACGGCCGCCCGTGTTGGTGACGGTCACCTGGACCGCCTTGGTGCTCGCCTTGAGCCCGCTGTAGGAGAACGTCGTGTAGGACAGGCCGTGCCCGAACGGGAACCGCGGCGCGATGCCCTTCGCGTCGTAGTGCCGGTAGCCGACCATGACGCCCTCGGAGAACGTGACGGTCTTGTCGACACCGGGGTATTGGGCGGGGTTCCCGGACGCCGGGGCGTCGTTCTCGTTCACGGGGAAGGTCACCGGCAGCCGCCCACCCGGGTCGACGTCCCCGTACAGGACGCGCGCGAGGGCGTTCCCCGCCTCCTGGCCCGGATACCAGGCCTCGACGATGCCCTTCACCTGGCCGGCCCAGGGCGTCAGCACGGGCCCGCCCGTGTTCAGCACGACGATCGTGTTGGGGTTGGCCTTGGCGACCTCGGAGATCAGCCCGTCCTGGTCGCCCCGGAGCGGTTCGCCGCACTGGAGCGTCAGGCACGACTTGTCGAAGAACTCGCCCTGGCTGTCGGTGGCGAACACGATGGCGACGTCGGCGTTGCGCGCCGCGTTCGCGGCGTCGCCGCGGTCGTCGCCGTTGGTGTAGGTGATCGCGGTGCCGGATCCGGCGCGGCGCGCGATGCCGTCCCGCGCGCTGACCGTCGTGAACGGCACGACCTTCGCCGAGCCGAACCCGCTCGGCGCGTCCTGTGCGGCCCGCCCGATCAGCGCGATCGACTTCGGCGCCGCCAGCGGAAGGGCGCCGTCGTTCTTCAGCAGCGTGATCCCCGCCTCCTCGATCCGGCGCGCGGCGGTCTCGCTCGCCGTCCGGTCGATGCGGGACAGGTCGTTGGGGTACGCCTGCCGGTCGAACACCCCGAACTTGAACATCGTCCGCAGGATGTTGCCGGCGTGCCCGTCGATGGTCGCCTGCGTAACCTTCTTCTGGGCGACGGCCATCTTCAGCATGAACGCGTTGTACTTCATGCTGATCGGCAGCTCCATGTCGAGCCCGCCGTTGGCGGCCCCCACGGTGTCCTGCACGGCGGTGTGGTCGGACGGCACGAACCCCGTGAAGCCCCACTCGGACCGCAGGATCTTGTTGAGGACGCCGTCGTCCTGGCACGCCCACCGGCCGTTCAGCTTCCCGAACCCGCACATGACGGTCGCCGCGCCGCCCTCCTTCACCGCGGCCTCGAACGGCGGCAGGTAGATCTCCCGCAGCGTGCGCGGGTCGACGTTCATGGCGAGCGACAGCCGGTCCTGCTCCTGCGTGTAGACGGCCATGTGCTTGACCGACGTCATCACGCCCTGCGCCTGCGCGCCCCTGATCCACGGGGCGCCGAGCGTCGCCGACAGGTAGGGGTCCTCGCCGAAGCCCTCGAACGTCCGGCCGTTGCGGGGCGTGCGCAGGACGTCCACGGTCGGGCCGAAGACCAGGTCGTTGCCGCGGTGCCTGGCCTCCCACGCGACCGTCCCGCCGTACAGCCCCGCGGCGTCCCGGTCGAAGCCCGCGGCGAGCGCGATCGGCGCGGGCAGCGCGGTCGCCTTGCCCTGCCGGACGCCGGCCGGGCCGTCGGCCATGTAGACGGGCGGGATGCCGAGCCGCTCGATCCCGCGGTTGGTGTCGGCGTGCGCGTCCTCGAAGAACCCGCCGAGCGGGCCGCCGAACGGGTCGTCGGACGCCAGCAGCGCGATCTTCTCGTCGTCGGTCATCCGCGGCAGCAGCAGCGCCGTCCGCTGGTGGGGCGTCAGCGAGGCGTCGCACCAGGGCCGCTGCACCGGGTCGCCGCAGCGGCCCGCCGCGGCCCGCGCGTCCTGCGGCGCCGGGACCGCCGTCAGGGCCAGCACCGCCGTGAGCGCCCCCGCCGCCGGGAGCCACCGTCCCGCCCGCATCAGTGCCCCTCCCCGTTCTGGACGCTTTCCTCGTTCTGGACGCGCAGGGCGTTCAGCGCGAACGCGACCATGTGGTAGTGGCCGATGAGGATGACCAGCTCGATCAGCTCGCGCTCCCCGAACCGGGTGGCCAGCTCCGTCCAGGTCGCGTCGGTGACGGTTCCGGACGCGTGCAGCTCGTCCGCCGCGGTGAGGACCATGTGGTCGTCGTCGCTCCAGTCGTGCGCGTCGATGTCGAGCCGGAGCGCCGCGATCTCGTCCTCGGTGAGCCCGGCGCCGAGCGCGAGCCCGCGGTGGTGGTGCCACTCGTAGCCGCAGGACCGGTGGTGCGCGGTCCGCATGATCGCCAGCTCGCGGTCGCGGGCGCCGAGCGTGCCCTTCATGAGCAGCATCGACCCGAACCCGATCCAGGAGTGGAACAGGTCCGGGTGCCGGGCGAGCGTGGTGAAGATGTTCAGCGGACCGGTCGTGGCGGCCACGGCCTTGAGGACGTCGTCCCACGCGTCCTCGGGCAGCGGATCGAAGCGCGGGACGCGATTCCCCGGGGTGTCGGCGCACATGGCGACATTTCTGCCACCAATCAGTGGGAAAGTTCTAGTCCACCGGGGAAATTTGGCCGAATCGTGTCATTAATCACTTACGTGGTCCGTGTGGTCGCCGCGACGGCCAGCTCCTCCAGGGCCTGCCGGGACTCGTCGGTGACCGGGGCCGAGGCGAGGATCTTCTCCGCCTCCCGCTGGTACCGCTCGATCATGGCCTCGCAGGCGGCCAGCCCGCCGGTCTCCTCGATGATCGTGCGCAGCTCGTCCACGCCGGGGCGGTCCAGGGCGGGGTCGCCGAGGCGGCGCTGCACCGCGGCGGCCTGCGCGGCGGTGGCGCGTTCCAGGGTCAGCGCGATGAGCACGGTCCGCTTGCCCTCGCGCAGGTCGTCGCCGGCGGGCTTGCCCGTCGCGGCCGGGTCGCCGAACACGCCGAGCACGTCGTCGCGGAGCTGGAAGGCGATGCCGAGCGGCAGGCCGTAGCCGGTGAGCGCGGCGGTCACGTCCGGGCGGGCGCCTGCCAGCGCGGCGCCGAGGTGCAGCGGGCGCTCGATCGTGTACTTGGCGCTCTTGTACTCGACCACGCGCAGCGCCGTCGCGACGGTCGCCAGGCCGCGGGTGCCCTCCAGCATGTCGAGGTACTGCCCGCACATGACCTCGGTGCGCATCAGGTCGTAGACGGCCCGGCCGCGGCGGCGGCGCTCGGGCTCCAGCCCGCACGTCTCGAACATCTCGCTCGACCAGGCCAGGCACAGGTCGCCCAGCAGGATCGCGGAGCCGCCGCCGAACGCCTGCGCGTCCCCCGGCCAGCCCTGCGCGCGATGCAGCGCCTCGAACCGGCGGTGGGCGGACGGCTGGCCCCGGCGGGTGTCGCTGGAGTCCATCACGTCGTCGTGGACGAGCGCGCTCGCCTGGAGCAGCTCCAGGGACGCGGCGGCGGCCACGATGCCGGGGCCGTCCTCGCCGCCCGCGGCGCGCCACCCCCAGTAGCAGAACGCGGGCCGCAGCCGCTTGCCGCCGCCGAGCAGGGCGTCGAGGGCGGACAGCAGCGGCGCGAGGTCGTCGCTGATGGTCAGCAGCGCGGGGCGCTGCCGGTCGACGAAGCCGAGGAGGGCCTCGTCGACCTCCTTGCGGATACGGCTGGTCGACATGCCGAGATCGTATCCACGTGGGGCGATTCAACCTTGCCCCCAGAACGTGAGAAGTCACTGGATCTTCGGAAATAGGGGCATAACGCCCGTGAGGTGTGGTGAGCATCACGCATAACGGCGGTTCCGGAGACCTGCCGGGGCCGCCCGGGGCCCTTCTGTAGGCTTGGGGAATGCGACGTGCACGCCCCGACCGGGCCCCCACCGTCCGAGAGCTGCTGGCCTCGGGCGGGAGGTCCTTCTCGTTCGAGTTCTTCCCGCCCAAGACCGACAAGGGCGCCCGGAACCTGTGGCGCACGATCCGCGAGCTGGAGTCCCTGCACCCGACGTTCGTGTCGGTGACCTACGGCGCCGGCGGCGGCACCCGCGACACGACGGTCGACATCGTCGAGCGCATCGCGACCGACACCACGCTCACCCCCGTCGCGCACTTCACCGCCGTGAACCACTCGCAGGCCGAGCTGCGCAACCTGATCGGCCGGTTCGCCGCGGCCGGCGTCCGCAACGTCCTCGCGCTGCGCGGCGACCCGCCCGGCGACCCGATGGGGGAGTGGGTCAAGCACCCGGACGGCGTCGCGTACGCCGCCGAGCTCGTCCGGATGATCCGCTCCTACGGCGACTTCAGCGTCGGCGTGGCCGCCTTCCCCTACAAGCACCCGCGCTCGCCCGACATCGACAGCGACGTCCGGTACTTCGTCGAGAAGTGCCGGGCCGGCGCCGACTACGCGATCACCCAGATGTTCTTCCGCGCCGAGGACTACTTCCGGCTCCGCGACCGCGTCGCCGCCGCCGGCTGCGACGTGCCGATCCTGCCGGGCATCATGCCGGTGACCCAGCTGAGCACGATCGAGCGGTCCGAGCAGCTGTCGGGCGCCCCGTTCCCGCCCGAGGTCAGGGCCCGGTTCGAGGCCGTCGCCGGCGATCCGGAGGCGGTGCGCAGGCTCGGCGTCGAGCACGCCGCCGAGCTGTGCCGCGAGCTGCTCGACCAGGACGCGCCCGGCATCCACTTCATCACGTTCAACAAGTCGACGGCGACGCGCGAGGTCTACTCGCTCCTCGGCGCCGCCGAGTACGGCGCGAGGGGCAGCGTCCCGCCCATGACGGCGTAGCGCGGCCCGCCGCCCGGGAACTCGAAGTCGCTCAGCAGGTCCACCATGCCGACCGAGCGGTAGAGGTTGCGGGCCGGGGTGTCCGGCCGCCGGTCGAGCGTCGACAGCACGACCGTCCGCTCCGGCCTGCCCTCGCACAGCGCGTTGAGCAGGCTCCGGCCGAGGCCCCCGCCCTGCGCCCGCGGGTGGACGTGCAGTTCGGCGACCTCGAACGCATCGTCCAGCCACGCCTCCGCGTGCTCGGGGCCCTCCAGGTCCGACAGCGCCTGGTGGACGACGTCGTGCCACCACTGGCCGCGCGTCCCCCGGAACCCGTAGGCGAACCCCAGGACGGGGCCCGCCAGGACGGGCAGCGCCCCCCGCCGCTCGACCACGAACGCGCGGAACCCCGGGTACGAGGCGTGCCGCTCCATGATGGTGTGCCGGCCGGGGAGTTGCTCGTTCGGCGGCTCCATCGCCGCCGCGTACACGTCCAGCATGGGGTTGAGCCTGCGTAGGAAGGCGCGTTGGTCGATCTCGCGCAGCTTCGGGTCCCTCACTCGACAGAGACTAGACCCGGGGGACGGTCCGCTGGGTCGCCGAGAGCCGATCGTAGACGTCCCAGAGGATGCGGTCGGCCGCCTTGCGCAGGGCCGCGCGGTTGGCGTCGAGGCGCCCGCCCCACGCGCGCGCCTCCGGGCCGAGCCACGCGTCCGTCCCGCGCAGGGTCCGCACCGGCGCGTCGAGCGCCTGCCGGAGCCGGTCGATGCCGCCGTAGGCGTCCGCGTACGCCCGGTAGAGCCGCTGGTACTCCGGATTGGGCTGCTCGGACGGCGGCAGCTTCGCGGCGGCGGCGCCGGTGAGCGGCGGAGGCAGGCTCCCGGGAGGCGGGGGAGCGGCCATGGCGACCTCTCAGGCTCTCAGGCGACGTCGGTCGCTTCGGGTCCGTGCGGATCGAGCTCGGCGACGGCCGCGCGCGTCCGCTCGCTCAGGGCCGCCGCCGTGAGCACCTGGACGGCGGCGGGGCGGACCCCCGCGCGGTCGGCCTCGGCGAGGAAGGCGCGCAGCCACTTCACGTCCATCGCCAGGTGGTGGCTGGACACGCCGAGCGACTCCTGGACGGCCGCCAGCCTCGCCTCGTCCCCGCCGGCGGCCTTCAGCAGATCGGCGGTGGCCGCCGGGCCGAGCCTTTCGTAGAGCTTCTCGGTGTAGTCGGGGTCATCGGCGTTGGCCTCGAGGTGCTTCCAGACCGAGCCGGGGACCGGCCTACCGTCCTGGACGGCCGCCACCACGGTCAGGGCGTCCGTCCTGGCGGCCTTGGCGGCGGCCTGCCGGGTGGGGAAGTTGCCGATGTCGCCCGCCCCTCTCGGCGTGGGCGCCGGCTCGAACCGGGGAGGCGCCGCCTTAGCGGACGGCGGCTTGACGGGCCGGGGCGTGCCCACGGGGGCCGGGGCCGTCCCGCCCGGCCGCGGCGCGGGGGCGGGCGGCGGCGGGGCGTCCACCCCGCCGCCGGGGGACGGATGGGTGACCGCGTAGCTGTGCCGGCGCGACAGCATCCCGAGCTGGTCGGCGGCCCACTGCGCCACCTGGTCGGCCTGCCGGTACCCGGCGGCGGACACCCCCGGCGGGGGACGGTGCGCGTTCAGCCACCCCTGGATCGCGGTCTGCGCGTCCTGCAGCTGCCTGATGACCTGGTTGAGCGCGGGCGGGTCGATCCCCCGGAACTCGGGGTCGCGCGCCGCCGGGCCCGTGCGCATCTGCGCGGTCATCGCCCCTCCGGAGGTCACCGATCGTCATGCCCTGACTCCCCAGAATCACATCCGTGTCACCGGCTGTCGAGGGCCTTGCGCACCGATTCCTCGTCCCGCGCCACCACGGCGGCGTCGCCGGTCAGCACGATCGGCCGCTGGATCAGCACGGGGTTCGCCACCATGACCTCGATCCACCGGGCCCGGTCGTGCTCCATGTCCTTGAGGCCGAGCTCCTTGGCGACCGGCTCGTTCAGCCGCGCCACGTCCCACGGCTCGGCGCCGACGCGCTCGAGCACCTCGTCCAGCTCCTGCGCCGTGGGCGGCTCGTCCAGGTAGCGGCGCTCGGTGTACTCGACGCCCGCCTCGTCCAGCGCGGCCTTCGCGGCCCGGCTCTTCGAGCAGCGCGGGTTGTGCCAGATCTCCATCTACTCCACCTCCGCGGGGGTTCCCCCGGTGATCCTCAGCAGTTCCTCGTACGACGTGGGGAAGACGGTGTGCGGGTGCCCGCCGGCCGCCCAGACCTCGCCGTACCCGTCCAGCCAGACGTCCACGAGCGTACGGACCGGCGCCGGGTGGCCGAGGGGCGCCACGCCCCCGATCGGCTGCCCGGTCGCCGCCCGGACGAACTCCGGTGTCGCGCGCCGCACCTTCGCCGCGCCCACCAGCGCCGCCACCTTCGCCGTGTCCACGCGGTGCGCGCCGCTCGTCATGACCAGCAACGGAGCCCCGTCGGCGTCGAACAGCAGGCTGTTGGCGATCGCGCCCACCTCGCAGCCCAGCTGCTCGGCCGCCGCCTGGGCCGTCCGCGCGGAGTCGGGAAGCTCGATGATGGCCCCGGTCGCGCCCTGGTCGCGCAGGGCTTTCGCGACGATTTCGGCATTCGGATGCATGGGAAGCACTTTAAGCTTCCTTCATGCGCGGGATACCGATCGACGTGCGGAGAAGCGCGGTGCTTCTGATCGCGGCCGTCGCCCTGGCGGGATGCACTGGGACAGAGCGGGCGGCGCCCCGCGCGCAGGAGGGCTCACCGGCCGCGACGGCACCGGCGCCGCCGGCCGCGACGCCCGCGCCGACACCGACGCATCGCACGCTGAAGCCGGGCGCGAAGGGGGCCGACGTCGAGGCGCTCCAGCGGCGCCTCAAGGGACTCGGCTACGACCCGGGCAAGGCGGACGGGAAGTACGGGCCGTCCACGCAGATGGCCGTGTGGGCGTTCCAGGCGGTCAATCGCCTCAAGCAGAAGAGCACCCTGGGCGGCTCCTTCTGGGAGGCCCTGGACGCGCCGGAGCAGCCGCGCCCGATGGCGAAGAAGCGCGAGAAGGACCGCGTCGACGTCGACCTGAAGCGGCAGTACCTCGTCCTCTACAAGGACGGCAGGCCGCGCCTCATCTCGCACATCTCGTCCGGCTCGGGGGAGTACTACTGCGCCAAGGACCGCGGCGCCACGGTCGCGCGGTGCCGCTACGCGACGACGGGCACGGGCGACTTCCGGACGGGGCGCCGCTTCACCGGCTGGGAGACCTCGCCGCTCGGGCGCCTCTACAACCCGATCTACTTCAACGGCGGCATCGCCTTCCACGGCGCCCTGGACGTGCCCAGGTACCCGGCGTCGCACGGCTGCGTCCGGATGCCGATGCACATCGCCGCGTACTTCCCGGACCTCCTCGGCACGAACGTCCCGGTCCACGTCAGACGCCCCCGCTAGCCCCCGGCACGTCCGCTGACCTGCGGCGCACGACACGCGTTCGAACACGTTGACGAATCGCCGCCGGGGCGCTTTACTGTGAATGCGTCGAACTTATGTTCGACGTTGGCGCGGGACTCGCGGCCCGCGCCAGGGCGACGTCCCCGCCGATCGCGGTGTTTCGGCGGGACGGACGGCCGGGCGGAGTGAGGGGAAGCTCTCCGCCCGGCCGGCCCGAGCCCGGAAGGAGGCACACATGTCCGGCACGATGACCGCACGCGGCGTCCACTCCGCCGTCCACTCCGCCGCCCAGCCCGCCCCGCCGCCGAGCCCACGCCACCGCCCGATGCCCGCGCCGCGCCCGGCGCACACGGCCGTCGGCCAGCTGCACGCGGCCCGGATGGGGCTCGCCGAGGCGGCCGAGGCGTCCTCGCCCGCCGTCCGCTACGTCTGCGCCCACCTGGCCGCGCTGCGCGCGGCCGCGGCGGTGCTGGCGTCCAAGGAGCCACTGGAGACCCACCGCCGCGGCCGGCCGCGCAGCGTGTGGGTGCTGCTGCCCGAGGCCGAGCCCGCGCTGCGCGAATGGGCCGCGTTCTTCGCCGCCGGCGCCGACAAGCGCGCCGCCGCCGAGGCGGGCCTGCCGCGCGCCGTCACCCCGCGCGAGGCCGAGGAGCTCGTGCACGACGCGGAGGTGTTCGTGACCCTCGTCGAGGACACCCTCGGCATCGACGGGCAGCCGACCCTGCCGGTGCCCGAGGCCGGATAGCCGGAGCCGGAGGCCCGTCCCACCTCCCCGGGGCCGGCCTCCGCCGGAGCCGGGCCGCCCGCCCGCCCCCAGGGGCCTGACACAGGGCGGCGGCCCGGCCCCGGCGTTCCCGGACGATCGCGCCGGCGGCGGCCGCAACCCCCCGAGCCGGCCCCGCCGGCGCGATCCCCTGCCCGCCCGTGCCCGCCCGCTGCCCGCCCGCCCCGTCCGGAGACGCGCGGCACGGGGCCTGATAGACATCGCTGCATGACGGGAACGCTGCCGCTGGACGGGATGCGCGTCGTGGAGCTGTCCAGCTTCGTCGCGACGCCGCTGGGAGGGATGACCCTCGCGCAACTCGGCGCGGACGTCATCCGGGTCGACCAGGTGGGCGGCGGCCCCGACGTCGACCGGTGGCCGCTCGCCGCGTCCGGCCGGAGCCTGTACTGGGCGGGGCTGAACAAGGGCAAGCGCTCGGTCACCGCCGACCTGCGCTCCCCGGAGGGCCGCGCGGTGGTCGCCGCCCTCGCGGCCGAGAGCGGCGTCGTCCTGACCAACGCGCCGCCGCGCCGGGGGCTCGCCTACGAGGAGCTGAAGGCGGCGCGGCCCGACCTGATCCACGTCCAGCTCCAGGGCACCCGGGACGGGGGCAACGCCGTCGACTACACGGTGAACGCCGCCATGGGCTTCCCGGCGATCACCGGCCCGCCCGGCCGCGGCGAGCCGGTCAACCACGCACTGCCCGCCTGGGACGTGGCGTGCGGCCTCTACATGGCCATCGGCCTCCTGGCGGCCGAGCGGCACCGGTTCCGCACCGGCGAGGGGCAGAGCCTCCGGATCGCCCTGCAGGACGTCGCCCTGGCCACCGCCGGAAACCTCGGATACCTGGCGGAGGCGCAGCTGGGCGAGTCCAGGCCGCGCTTGGGCAACCACCTGTTCGGCGACTTCGGACGCGACTTCGCCACCGCCGACGGCCGCGTCATGGTGGTGGTCCTCACCGCCCGCCACTGGCGCGACCTCGTGGACGCCACCGGCCTCGGCGAGGTGTCGGCCGCCCTGGAACGCGCCCTCGGCGCCGACTTCCGCCGCGCCGGCGACCGCTTCGCCTACCGCGAGGCGCTCGGCGGCGTCCTCGCCCCCTGGTTCGCGTCCCGCACCTGCGACCAGGTCGGGGACGGATTGAAGGGCACGTCCGTCCTGTGGTCGCGCTACCGCGACTTCGCGGACGTGGCCGCCGCCCTGCACGACGAACCCCTCATGGCCCGGCTCGACCAGCCGGGCATAGGCCCGCACCTCGCCCCCGGCTCCCCGCTGCGCCTCGGCGACGCCGCCCCGCCGCCTGCCCCGGCCCCCGAACTCGGTGAACACACGGACGAGGTCCTGCGCCAGGTCCTGAACATGCCCCCCGACCGCATCGAGGCCCTGCGCGACAGCGGCGCCATCGCCGGCCCCTGACCCGCCACCCGCGTACCGGGCGTCATCCCGCCCTGCGGCGGCGCTGGTAGGCGAGCGTCAGGACGGCGAGCAGGGGCGCCCACGCGACGAGCGGGAGGTACAGGAGCCCGACGAGGGTGTGGCCGGCCGGGGTCATGCCGTCCGCGGGCATCGTCCACCAGGCCAGGAGGGGCGTCCACAGCACCGCGAGGACGGCGACACCCGACCAGGCCGGGACCAGGACGGCCGCCGCCGGGACGGTCCGGCCGCCGATGAGCGGAACCCGGCGCGGAACGACCTCGCCCCATCGCTGGACCAGCCCCAGCGACAGCAGCGCCGCACTCTCACCGACCACCGCGAGCAGGACCAGGTAGCCGGGGCCCCAGAAGCCGGGCGGGCAGACGGCCCGGTACCCCTCCTCGGTGTAGCCGAGGTGCAGGCCCAGGGCGAGCCCGAGCCGCCAGAGACCGGACGGCAGCGCCAGCAGCGTGATCGCGTGGGCGGCCCGGCGGTGCGGGCGGAGCGGGCGGTCCAGGAGCGGGGCGGCTGTGCGCGTCATGAGAACGATCATGTCCGCCGGGGGTGGCCGGGACCTCCCGCCGCAGGGGGGTGGTCTCCCCCTGCGGGGGAGTAGGGCGTATCGGTGGCGGTCTGTCTTGATATGAGATCGTTAGCACGGCGAAGTAGGGGAGGGTGCACGGTGGCGGGGCGGGGCGGGCGCGGGCTGGTACCGCTGCTGGCGTTCCTCGGCGTGATGGCCTACTCGCTGTCCATGGCCGTCGTGACGCCCGCGCTGCCGCAGATCCAGGAGGGCCTGGACACCACCCCGGCCGGCGCGGCGTGGGCGCTGACCGCGATGACGCTGTCCGCGGCGGTCGCCACGCCCGTGGTCGGGCGGCTGGGCGACCTGTACGGGCCGCGGCGCGTCCTGCTGGCCGTGCTCGCGATCGCGACCGTGGGGATGGTCGTCGCCGCGCTCGCCCCGACGGTCCCGGTGATGCTGGTGGGACGGGTGCTGGGCGGCATCGGCGGCGGCGTGTTCCCGCTCGCGTACACGATCATCCGGGACGTGGTCCCGCCCGCCCGGACGGCGTCCGCGGTCGGCCTCATGTCGTCCATGCTGGGGCTCGGCGGCGCGGTCTCCTGGTGCCTGGCCGGGCCGATCATCGACTTCCTCGGCTGGCGGTGGCTGCTGTGGCTGCCGGTGCTCGGGCTGGTGCCCGGCCTCGTCCTCGCCTGGTGGATCGTGCCGCGGTCGGCGCCCGGAAAGGCGGCCCGGGTCGACTGGTGGGGCGCCGTCCTGTTCGCCGGCTGGCTGGTCGCCGCGCTCACCGCGCTGACCGAGGGCCTGGACTGGGGCTGGACGTCCCCCGGCGTCCTCGGCCTGCTCGCCCTCTCGGCCGTGACGGCCGCCGCCTGGCTGCGGGTGGAGGGCCGCGTCGCCGAGCCCCTCGTCGACCTGCGGCTGATGCGCGTGCGCGGGGTCTGGACGGCGAACGCCGCGTCGCTGCTGTCCGGCTACGCGCTGATGGCCGGCGGGCTGCTGTTCCCGCTGCTCGTCCAGCTTCCGGCCGACACCGGGTACGGCTTCGGCGGGACGGCCACCCAGGCGGCCCTCCTGCAGCTCCCCGCGAGCATCGGGATGACCGCCGCCGGAATGACGGCGGGCCTGCTCGACCGGCGGATCGGCTCCCGCATGGTGCTGTTCGGCGGGGCGCTGATGACCGGCCTCGGCTACGCGTTCACGGTGTTCCAGCACGCCGCCATGTGGCAGCTCTACGTCGGCGGCCTCGCCCGGGGCATCGGCCTGGGCTTCGCCTACGCGGCCGTCGCGAACCTCGTGGTCGCCGCCGTCCCGGCGGGCGAGACGGGTGTGGCGACCGGCATCAACACCCTCATCCGCACGGTCGGCGCGTCCCTTGGGACGCAGGTCACCGCGGTCGTCATCGTCGTGGTCCCCGGCGAGGCCGGCTACACGACCGGTTTCGCGCTGAGCGCCGCCGCCATGGCCGTCGTCCTGCCGCTGGCGCTCCTCGCCCCGCGCCCCCGCCGGGCGCGCGGACGCGGAACGGGGCCCGGCGCGGTGCCGGACCCCGTCACGGTCGTGCGGTGAAGCGGATCGTGCGGTGAAGCGGGTGGTGCGGTGGAGCGGGTGGTGCGGTGAAGCGGGTCGTGCGGTGAATCAGGTGGTGCGGTGGGTCAGAACGACTCGACGGCGCGGCGCGCCTCCGGGTCGAGGACGCCCCAGCCGATCAGTTCCTCGGTCAGCTCGGTCGGGGACTTGTCGTAGATGACCGCGAGTGAACGCAGGTCTTCCTGGCGGATGGACAGGACCTTTCCGTTGTAGTCGCCCCGCTGGCTCTGGATCGTCGCGGCGTAACGGGCGAGAGGACCGGCCTTGTCTTTCGGAAGCTGCTGCAACCGCTCTAGATCGATCACGAGCTTGGGTGTAGGCCCGAGCGGGCTCGGCGCGGCTCCGCCGGGCAGCAACTCGGATACCGGCACGCCGTAGAAATCGGCGAGCTCGGCCAGCTTCTGAACGGTGACGGCGCGGTCGCCCCGCTCGTACGAACCCACGACGACGGCCTTCCAGCGGCCGCGTGACTTCTCCTCCACACCGTGCAGGGACAGGCCCTGCTGGGTGCGGATGGCGCGCAGGCGCGCGCCGAGAGCCTTAGCGTATTCAGACGGCATTCTCGGCCCCCCAGGCTCACTTTCAGCGTCGTCGGACCCCGGCGTGTGTCACCGGGGGGAGACAGATTCGCGAAGCCAGGGGGCCTCAGGAGTCCGTCTCCAGGGATGGTTACGGACAGTGACGGTAAAACGGGTACGGCCCCAGGTCAAGCTGATTGGAAAAAAGCGGTCGAATCCGCAGGACTCGATCCGGGCCGTCCGGATCGCGCGCGGGCCGCGCGCACGCGTGCCGCGGGTCCCGTCACCGAGCGCGGCCTGGGGCCGAATGTGACGCCTCTCACCTGCGAAGACGTGGACCGGTCCGGGTGCGGGGCGGTCCTGGCCGGCTGCTAACGTGGGGGAGACACAACGTCCTTTAAGGCCCGTCCCGTGAGGCGGGGAAGGAGGTTTCGGCGGTGAATGCTGCCTCCGGACAGGAGCAGCGCGTGGCGGACGGTGACCCCCGGCCCAAGGCCGTTCTGGAGAGTCCCGACATCAGACGCGCGCTGACCCGCATCGCACACGAGATCCTCGAGCGCACCAAGGGCGGCCGCGACGTCCTGCTGCTCGGCATCCAGACCCGCGGCGTGACGCTGGCCGAGCGGCTGGCGGCGGCGCTGCGCGAGGTCGAGGGCGGCCCGGTGCCCTGGGGCTCGCTCGACGTGACCATGTACCGGGACGACCTGCGGCTGCGTCCCGCCCGCGCCCTCGGCCGCACCGAGCTGCCGCCCGGCGGCGTCGACGAGAAGGTGGTCGTGCTGGTCGACGACGTGCTGTTCTCCGGCCGGACGGTGCGCGCCGCGCTCGACGCGCTGAACGACCTCGGCCGGCCCCGCGCCGTCCAGCTGGCCGTGCTGGTCGACCGCGGGCACCGCGAGCTGCCGATCCGCGCCGACTACGTGGGCAAGAACCTGCCCACCTCGATGCGCGAGACCGTGAAGGTCCTGCTGGACGAGAACGACGGGCGCGACGCGGTCCTGCTGGGCCCGGCGGCGCCGCCCGCCCCGACGGGGGGAGCCGAGTGAACCGCCATCTGATCTCCGCGGCCGATCTGACCCGCGACGACGCGCTGCTCGTCCTCGACACGGCCGAGGAGCTGGCGCGGATCGCGGGCCGCTCCATCAAGAAGCTGCCGACCCTGCGCGGCCGGACGGTCGTCAACCTGTTCTTCGAGGACTCCACCCGCACCCGGATCTCGTTCGAGGCGGCCGCCAAGCGGCTGTCCGCCGATGTGATCAACTTCTCGGCGAAGGGGTCGAGCGTGTCCAAGGGCGAGAGCCTGAAGGACACCGCCCTCACGCTGGAGGCGATGGGCGCGGACGGCGTCGTCATCCGGCACGGCGCCTCCGGCGCCCCGCACCGGCTCGCCGGCTGGGTGCACGGCAGCGTGGTCAACGCCGGCGACGGCACCCACGAGCACCCGACCCAGGCGCTGCTGGACGCGTTCACGATGCGCAAGCGCCTCGGCGACCTGGAGGGGCGCCGCGTCACGATCGTCGGGGACGTGCTGCACAGCCGCGTGGCACGATCCAACGTCCTGCTGCTGGGCACGCTCGGCGCGGACGTCACCGTGGTCGCGCCCCCGACGCTGCTGCCCGTCGCCATCGACACCTGGCCCTGCTCGGTGTCCTACGACCTCGACGGCGTCATCCCGAAGAGCGACGTCATCATGATGCTGCGCGTCCAGCAGGAGCGGATGAACGCCGCCTACTTCCCGTCCGTCCGCGAGTACAGCCGCCGCTACGGGCTGGACGGCGAGCGCATGGCGCAGCTCCCCGAGCACGCCATCGTCATGCACCCGGGCCCGATGAACCGCGGCGTCGAGATCGCCGCCGAGGTCGCCGACTCGGTCCGCTCCACGATCGTCGAGCAGGTCGCCAACGGCGTCAGCGCCCGCATGGCGGTCCTCTACCTGCTGCTCGGCGGTTCCGAGGCGGCGATCGGCCAGGAGGTCACCCAGTGACGACGTACATCATCAAGGGCGCGCGGATCCTCGGCGGCGACCCCGCCGACATCCTGGTCCGCGAGGGCGCCATCGCCGAGGTGGGCCGCGGCCTGGACGAGGCCGGCGCGCAGACCATCGACGCCGGGGGCCTGGTGGCCCTCCCCGGCCTGGTCGACCTCCACACCCACCTGCGCGAGCCCGGCCGCGAGGACGCCGAGACCGTCGAGTCCGGGACGCGGGCCGCCGCGGTGGGCGGGTACACCGCCGTCCACGCGATGGCCAACACCGACCCGGTCGCCGACACCGCCGGCGTGGTCGAGCAGGTGTGGCGCCTCGGCCGCGAGGCCGGGTACTGCGACGTCCAGCCGGTCGGGGCGGTCACCCGCGGCATCGCCGGCGAGAAGCTCGCCGAGCTCGGCGCGATGGCCGACTCCGCCGCGCGCGTCCGGGTGTTCTCCGACGACGGCCACTGCGTGTCCGACGCGGTCATCATGCGCCGCGCGCTGGAGTACGTGAAGGCGTTCGACGGCGTCGTCGCCCAGCACGCGCAGGAGCCGCGCCTCACCGAGGGCGCGCAGCTGAACGAGGGCGAGATGTCGGCCGCGCTCGGCCTGCGCGGCTGGCCCGCGGTCGCCGAGGAGGCGATCATCGCCCGGGACGTGCTGCTCGCCCAGCACGTCGGGTCGCGGCTGCACGTCTGCCACGTGTCCACGGCCGGCTCGGTGGAGATCCTCCGCTGGGCGAAGAGCAAGGGCTGCCCGGTGACCGCCGAGGTCACCCCGCACCACCTGCTGCTGGACGACGCCCGGGCCGGCACCTACGACCCGATCTTCAAGGTCAACCCCCCGCTGCGCACCGCCGACGACGTCACCGCCCTGCGGCACGCGCTCGCCGACGGCACGATCGACTGCGTCGCCACCGACCACGCCCCCCACCCGGTCGAGGCCAAGGAGACCGAGTGGGCCGTGGCCGCGATGGGGATGATCGGCCTGGAGACCGCGCTGCCGGTCGTCCAGGAGGCGATGGTCGAGACCGGCCTGCTCGACTGGGCCGGGGTCGCCGACCGCATGTCCGCACGTCCCGCCCGCATCGGCCGCCTGTCCGGACAGGGTCGTCCGCTGGAGGCAGGTTCGCCCGCCAACATCACGCTGTACGACCCGTCGCCCCGCCGCGCCGTGGACCCGTTCGCGATGACCTCCAAGAGCCGCAACACCCCCTTCGCGGGGCTGGAGCTGCCCGGCCGGGTCGTCGCGACGCTGCTGCGCGGCCGGCCGACCGTCCTGGAAGGGAAGCTCCAATGACCCCTGCTCTGCTCGTTCTCGAAGACGGCAGGGTGTTCCACGGGACCGCGTACGGGGCCGAAGGGGAGACCTTCGGCGAGATGGTCTTCAACACCGGGATGACCGGTTACCAGGAGACCCTCACCGATCCCTCCTACGCCCGCCAGATCGTGGCCATGACATCCCCCCACATCGGCAACACCGGCATCAACGGCGAGGACCCCGAGTCCCGCCGCATCCAGGTGGCCGGCTACGTGGTGCGCGAGCCCGCCCGGGTGGCGTCCAACTGGCGCGCCACCGGCTCGCTGGGCTCGGCGCTGCGCGACCAGGGGATCGTGGGCATCGCCATCTCCGGCACGCGCGCGCTGACGCGGCACCTGCGCGACAAGGGCGCGATGCGCGCCGCCATCTTCAGCGGCGCGGACGCGGTGGCGCCCGGCGCGGACGCCCTCGTCGAGCGCGTCAGGCAGAGCCCCTCGATGGAGGGCGCCGACCTCGCCCGGGACGTCTCCACCACCGAGCCCTACATCATCCCCGCGCAGGGCGAGAAGCGCTACACGGTCGCCGCGGTCGACCTCGGCATCAAGGCGATGACGCCCAACCGGCTGGCGATCCGGGGCTGCGAGGTGCACATCCTGCCCGCGGCCAGCACCACCCAGGACATCCTCGCCCTCTCTCCGGACGGCGTGTTCTTCTCCAACGGCCCCGGCGACCCGGCGGCGGCCGGCTACGCCGTGGACGCGCTGAAGGGCGTCCTCGACGCCGGCACGCCGTTCTTCGGGATCTGCTTCGGCAACCAGATCTTCGGCCGTGCGCTGGGCCTCGGCACCTACAAGCTGAGGTTCGGGCACCGGGGCGTCAACCAGCCCGTCCAAGACCGCGCCACCGGCAGGGTCCACATCTCGGCCCACAACCACGGGTTCGCCGTGGACGCGCCCACCGAGGGGCGGTTCGACACGCCCTACGGCCCGGGCGAGGTCAGCCACGTCAACCTCAACGACGGCTGCGTCGAGGGGCTGCGGCTCCTGGAGCGGCCCGCGTTCAGTGTCCAGTACCACCCGGAGGCCGCCGCGGGCCCGCACGACGCGTCCGGGCTCTTCGACCGTTTCTGCGAGCTGATGGAGGGGTCGAAGTAATGCCGCGCAGGGAAGACCTGACGTCCGTCCTGGTCATCGGCTCCGGGCCGATCGTCATCGGCCAGGCGTGCGAGTTCGACTACTCCGGCACCCAGGCGTGCCGGGTGCTGAAGGCCGAGGGCCTGCGGGTGACGCTGGTCAACAGCAACCCGGCCACGATCATGACCGACCCCGAGTTCGCCGACGCGACCTACGTCGAGCCGATCACCCCCGAGGTCGTCGAGAAGATCATCGCCAAGGAGCGGCCGGAGGCGCTGCTGCCCACCCTCGGCGGCCAGACGGCGCTGAACACCGCCATCGCGCTGTACGAGGGCGGCGTCCTGGAGAAGTACGGGGTCGAGCTGATCGGCGCCGACGTGGACGCCATCCAGGCCGGCGAGAACCGGGAGAAGTTCAAGGAGGTCGTCGCCAAGGTCGCGCGCGAGCAGGGCCTGAACGCCGAGTCCGCCCGGTCGCTCATCTGCCACACGATGGACGACTGCCTCGCGGCGGCCGGCGAGCTCGGCTACCCGCTGGTCGTCCGGCCGTCGTTCACGATGGGCGGGCGCGGCTCCGGCTTCGCCCACGACGAGGACGACCTGCGCCGCATCGCGGGCGCCGGGCTCGACGCGTCCCCGACCGGCGAGGTGCTCCTGGAGGAGTCGATCCTCGGCTGGAAGGAGTACGAGCTGGAGGTCATGCGCGACCGCGCCGACAACGTGGTCATCGTGTGCTCCATCGAGAACCTCGACCCGATGGGCGTGCACACCGGCGACTCGATCACGGTCGCGCCCGCGCTGACCCTCACCGACCGCGAGTACCAGAACATGCGGGACGTCGCGATCGCGGTGATCCGCGAGGTCGGCGTCGACACCGGCGGCTGCAACATCCAGTTCGCCGTGCACCCCGGCACCGGCCGGATGATCGTCATCGAGATGAACCCGCGCGTGTCGCGGTCGTCGGCCCTCGCTTCCAAGGCCACCGGCTTCCCCATCGCCAAGATCGCCGCGAAGCTCGCGATCGGGTACACCCTCGACGAGATCCCGAACGACATCACCCGCGAGACGCCCGCGTCGTTCGAGCCCACCCTCGACTACGTCGTGGTCAAGGTGCCCCGGTTCGCGTTCGAGAAGTTCCCCGGCGCCGACGGCACGCTGACCACGCACATGAAGTCCGTGGGCGAGGCCATGGCCATCGGGCGCTGCTTCACCGAGGCCCTGCAGAAGGCGCTGCGGTCCCTGGAGAAGAAGGACTCGTCGTTCAGCTGGGCCGGCGACGTCGACGCCGCCGCGCTCGTCGAGTCCGCCGCGCGCCCGCACGACGGGCGGCTCAGGGACGTCCAGCGCGCGCTCTGGGCCGGCGCGGGCGTCCAGGAGCTGTACGAGGCGACCGGCATCGACCCCTGGTTCCTCGACCAGATCGCCGCCATCAACGAGACCGCGGAGGAGATCCGCACCGCCGACGACGCGCTCACCAGGGACAAGCTGCTGCGCGCCAAGCGGCACGGGTTCTCCGACGCGCAGATCGGCGAGCTGCGCGGCCTGTCGGAGGAGGTCGTCCGCGAGGTGCGGCACGCGCTCGGCGTCCGCCCCGTGTACCTGACGGTGGACACGTGCGCGGCCGAGTTCGAGGCGCAGACGCCCTACCTGTACTCGGCCTACGACGAGGAGACCGAGGTCCCGCCGGGCAGCAGGCCCAAGGTCATCATCCTCGGCAGCGGCCCGAACCGCATCGGGCAGGGCGTCGAGTTCGACTACTCCTGCGTCCACGCGTCGTTCACGCTGGCCGAGGCCGACTACGAGACCGTGATGGTCAACTGCAACCCCGAGACGGTCTCCACCGACTACGACACCTCCGACCGGCTGTACTTCGAGCCGCTCACGCTGGAGGACGTCCTGGAGGTCGTCCACGCCGAGCAGCAGTCCGGCGAGGTCGCGGGCGTCATCGTCCAGCTCGGCGGCCAGACGCCCCTCGGGCTCGCGCAGAAGCTGAAGAACGCCGGCGTGCCGATCGTGGGCACCTCCCCGGAGAGCATCCACCTCGCCGAGGAGCGCGGCGCGTTCGGGCGGGTCCTGCACCGCGCGGGGCTGCTCGCGCCCAAGCACGGCACCGCCTCGTCCTACGAGGAGGCGCGCGAGATCGCCGACGAGATCGGCTACCCGGTCCTCGTCCGCCCCTCGTACGTGCTCGGCGGGCGCGGCATGGAGATCGTGTACGACGACGCCACGCTGGAGTCGTACATGGGCCGCGCCACCGTCGCGCTGGGCACGGACGCGCTGCTCGAACACCCCATCCTGGTCGACCGCTTCCTGGACGAGGCCATCGAGATCGACGTCGACGCCCTGTTCGACGGCGAGGACCTCTACCTCGGCGGCGTCATGGAGCACATCGAGGAGGCCGGGATCCACTCCGGCGACTCGGCGTGCGCGCTGCCGCCCATCACGCTGGGGCACGACGACATCCGCCGCATCCGGGAGTCGACGGAGGCGCTCGCGCGCGGCGTCGGCGTGCGCGGGCTCATGAACGTCCAGTACGCGCTCGCCGCGGGCGTCCTGTACGTCCTGGAGGCCAACCCCCGCGCGTCCCGCACGGTGCCGTTCGTGTCCAAGGCGACGGCCGTGCCCCTCGCCAAGGCGGCGGCGCGCGTCATGATGGGCGCCACCATCGCCGAGCTGCGCGCCGAGGGCATGCTGCCGGAGACCGGCGACGGCGGCACCCTGCCGCTGGACGCGCCGATCGCGGTGAAGGAGGCCGTCCTGCCGTTCGACCGGTTCCGCAACGAGCGCGGGCAGGGCGTCGACATCGTCCTCGGCCCCGAGATGCGGTCGACCGGCGAGGTCATGGGCATCGACGAGGTGTTCGGCACGGCGTTCGCCAAGTCGCAGCAGGGCGCCTACGGCGGCTCGCTGCCGACGAAGGGGCGCGTCTTCGTGTCCGTGGCGAACCGGGACAAACGGCACATGGTGTTCCCGGTGAAGCGGCTCGCTGACCTGGGCTTTGAGATTCTTGCCACGGAAGGGACCGCGGAGGTCCTGCACCGCAACGGCGTGCGTGCCAAGATCGTGCGCAAGCACAGCGAGGGTCCGGGCCCGTCCGGCGAGCCCACGATCGTGCGGCGCGTCCTGGACGGCGAGGTCGACCTCATCGTCAACACTCCCTTCGGCAGCCCCGGCCAGTCCGGGCCGCGGCTGGACGGTTACGAGATCCGCACCGCGGCCGTGCTGCGGGGCGTACCGTGCGTGACGACCGTGCAGGGGCTCGCGGCGGCCGTGCAGGGCATCGAGGCCGTCGCCGGCGGCCAGGTCGGCGTCCGCTCCCTCCAGGAGCACGCCGAGCGGATCGGCGGCGCCCGCGGGCGCACCGGCCCGGCGGGCCCCGCCGGACCGGGCGGGGACGGCGCGCCGTGACGCCCGGGTGACGACAGCCCGGACGGGCCGGGCGGCCGCGCCGCCCGGCCCGTCCGGCCCGCGACGAGGAGAGGGAGACGGGTGTCCGACACGCCGGTGCGGACGTCGGCGACGGTGCTGACGGTCCGCCAGGTGCAGGACTACCACGCGATGACGCTGGTGGCCCCGGCCATCGCCGAGCGGTTCCGGCCCGGCCAGTTCGTGGCGCTCGCCGTCGGCGGCGAGCACACGTCCCGGCTGGTCCGCCGCTGCTTCGGCGTACACGAGGTCAAATCCGACTACGGCGGCACCGTCGAGCTGGTGTTCGCCGACACCGAGCCCGGCACGGCGTGGCTCGCGGGCCGCCGCTCCCGCGACCAGATCGACCTCGTCGGGCCGCTCGGCCGCCCCTTCCGGCTGCCCCGCGACCCGGTCACCTGCCTGCTCGTCGGCGGCGGGCCCGGCGGCGCGTCGGTGTTCGCGCTCGCCGACTCGCTGCTGCGGCGCGGCTGCCAGGTGCACTTCGTGCTCGGCGGGCCGTCCGCCCGGCAGGTGTTCGGCTCCCGGATGGCCCAGCGCATCGGCGACACCTCCACCGTCGCCACCGAGGACGGCTCGATGGGGGAGAAGGGCACCGTCCACGACGTCCTGCCCCGCGCCATCGAGGAGACCGGCGCCGACGTCGTCTACGCCTGCGGCCCGACGAGCCTGCTGCGCTCGGTCACCCAGGTCGCCGGCGACTTCGGCCTCCCCTCGCAGGTGTCGGTCGAGGAGTTCCTGCAGCGGACCGGCGCGTGCGGCATCGGCGTGTGCATGACCTGCATGCTCCCCGTCCACGGCGAGGACGGCGTGACCCGCATGGTGCGCGCCTGCGCGGACGGGCCCGTCCTGCGCGGCGACCGCGTCCGCTGGGGCGACCTCGGCACCATCCCGTTCGACGCGCTGGGCGCACCGCGCGTCCTCAGCGTCTCCGAAGGGGGCCCGCAATGAGCGACCGGGCCAGTGACCGGCTCAGCACCGCACTCGGGCCCCTGGAGCTGCCCAACCCCGTCATGACGGCCGCCGGATGCGGCGGGACGGGACGCGAGCTCGCCCAGTTCTACGACCTGGGCCGCCTGGGGGCGTTCGTCACCGCGTCGGTCATGCCCCAGGCGCGCGCGGGACGCCCCACGCCCCGCGCGGCCGAGACCCCGAGCGGCCTGCTCACCGCCACGGGCCTCCCCGGGCCCGGCGTCGAGGCGTTCCTGGAACGCGACCTCCCCTGGCTCACCGAGCAGGGCGCCCGCACGATCGTCTCCATCGCCGGCGGCAGCGTCGAGGAGTACGCCGACCTGGCCCGCCGCCTGCGCGGCGTCCCCGGCATCGCCGCGCTCGAGGTCAACGTCGCCTGCCCCAACGTCGCGGACCGCGGGCGCGTGTTCGCCTGGCACCCGGCCGCCGCCGCGTCCGTCGTCCGCGCCGTCCGCGGCCACGCCCGGCCCGGCGTCCCGATCTTCGCCAAGCTCGCCCCGGACGTGACCGACATCGCCACGATCGCGCTCGCCTGCGTCGACGCGGGCGCCGACGGCCTCACCCTGATCAACACCATGGAGGCCATGGCGATCGACCCGGGCACGCTGCGGCCCGCGCTGAGCGGCGTGTCGGGCGGCCTGTCCGGGCCCGCGATCCGGCCCGTCGCGGTCCGCTGCGTCTACCAGGTGCACGCCGCGCTGCCGAGCACCCCGATCATCGGCGTCGGCGGCATCGCCACCGGCCTGGACGCGCTGGAGTTCGTCCTCGCCGGCGCGTCCGCCGTCGCCGTCGGCACCGCCGTCCTCCACGACCCGATGGCGGGCCCCCGCATCCTGCGCGAGCTGGAGGAGGCCCTCACGGCCCGCCGCATCGGCCGCCTCGCCGAGGCGGTCGGCCTAGCGCACAAGCCCGCGGGGTACGTCCCGCCGCAGGTGCGCCCGCAAGAGCCCGAGAAGGAGAGAACGTGACCGCCGCCCCCATCGCCGTCGCGCTGGACGCACCCGACCTGGAGACGGCCGCGCGCTGGGCCACCCTGGTCACGCCGCACGTCTCCACCGTCAAGGTGGGCCTGGAGCTGTACCTGCGGTACGGCCCGGACGTCGTCGCCAGCGTGCGCGGGGCCAGCCGCGTCCAGGTCTTCCTGGACCTCAAGCTGCACGACATCCCGGCGACCGTCCGCGGCGCCGCCCGCGCCGTGGCGCGCCTCAAGCCGTCCTACCTGACCGTGCACGCCGCCGGCGGCCCGGCGATGATCCGCGCGGCCGTGGAGGCCGCCCCGAGCTCCAAGATCGCCGCGGTGACGGTCCTCACGTCCCTGGGCGACGCCGACCTCACCGCCCTCGGCATCGCCGGGCCGGCCCCGGACGCCGTCCGCCGCCTCGCCCTGCTGTCGGTCGAGGCGGGCGCGCAGGCCCTCGTCTGCTCGCCGCGGGAGGCCGCCGCCGTCCGCGCCGAGGTCGGCCCGGACGTCACGCTGATCACACCGGGTGTCCGCCCGGCGGGCGCCGCCACCCAGGACCAGGCCCGGGTCGCCACCCCCGAGGACGCCCTGGCCGCCGGAGCCGACCTCCTGGTCATCGGCCGCCCGATCACCGGCGCCCCCGACCCCGGCGCCGCCGCCGCCGCCATCGCCGCCGCGCTCCGCCGCACCGCCCCCTGATGGCGCCGGGCGTCCGGCGACGGACCGTGACCGCGGCCCGAGGGGCGCCCGCGCCGGGTGGGGGCCGCCGGGCGCCGTCTCGCGGGAAAAGCTCTTTCTTCGAAAGTTTCGAAGGGTTCTTGGGCGTGCTGGAGTGCTCATTGTGGTTTTACCCGTATGCGAATGCGGGGGGCGGAGTGTTCGCATTGGGGAGTACGTGGCGAACGACGAACTCGTTCACGCGGAGTGGCGATTCCGGCCGGAGACGGGCCCGGCGGTCACCGGTCGTCCGCGTCCATGTCGGTGCCCTGGCGGCGGGCGGGGGAGCTGAGTGGCGGTGCGGCGGCCCTCCGAGCGGGAGACGATCTTGGCGGGGTCGGGTGTTGTCGAGGATGACAGTAACGCTGCCGCCGCGACGTGCGGAACGGCCCGGCGTGACGAGTGTCACGCGGTCGGGATCGGTTGTGGGGGACCTCACAGGGGCGGGGTGCGGCGGACGATGCGGGGGCGCCGGCGGACCGGCGGAACCGCGCCGCGGGACGGCGAACGGCAGTGACATAAGGGTACCGAGTGCCGTATTTGGGGTCGGAACGGGGGGATTTTCACGATCATGCGAAAGTCCCAGCAAGGCAAGGGGATGGGCCGCCGACCCCTCCGGATTGGGTACACTCTGTATTCAGGACACTCCGGGGAGTGATTTTCGTGAATTTGTGGTGGGCTAAACGGCACTTCACGTTGCCTTATGGGTGGTGAACTCGCTAGTTTCCCAACCCGTCCGACTCCGTCGAGTGGAAACCTGAGGTGACCCGGCGTGGCTCTTCCGCCCCTAACCCCCGAACAGCGCGCCGCAGCCCTGGAGAAGGCTGCCAAGGCCCGCAAGGAGCGGGCCGAGGTTAAGAACAAGCTCAAGCACGGGGGGACCTCGCTCGCCGAGGTTCTCAAGGAGGGACAGACCGACGACATCATCGGAAAGATGAAGGTGTCGGCCCTCCTCGAATCGCTGCCCGGTGTGGGCAAGGTCCGTGCGAAGCAGATCATGGAGCGTCTGGGCATCGCCGAGTCCCGCCGTGTGCGGGGCCTCGGTGCCAACCAGCGCGCCTCCCTGGAGAGTGAGTTCGGCGGAAGTGCGAACCGCTGACGCACGACTCACGGACGGGCGCGGCGGTCAGGCCGCCGCGGCCGGTGCGGGGCGACCCGCGGCCGGCTCCATCCCGCCCGGCTCCGGCGCACCCATCACTGCGCCGGAGGGCTCCAGCACGAAGGGCCCGCTCGCGCGGCGGCTGACGGTCCTCTCCGGGCCGTCGGGCGTCGGCAAGAGCACGGTCGTCGCCGAGATCCGGCGCTCACACCCCCGGGTGTGGCTGTCGGTCTCGGTGACCACCCGGGCCCCCCGCCCGGGTGAGACCGATGGCGTGCAGTACTTCTTCGTCGACGACGCCGGTTTCGACCGGCTCGTCGACGAGGGGGAGCTCCTCGAATGGGCCGAGTTCGCGGGGAACCGCTACGGGACCCCCCGCCGGCCCGTCGAGGAGCGCCTCGCCCGCGGCGAGCCGGTGCTCCTGGAGATCGATCTGCAGGGCGCCCGGCAGGTCCGCGGGACCATGCCCCAGGCGCGGCTGGTCTTCCTCGCGCCGCCCAGCTGGGACGAGCTCGTCCGGCGGCTCACCGGCCGCGGCACCGAGCCCCCCGAGGTGATCGAGCGCCGCCTCGACGCCGCCCGCGTGGAGCTGGCCGCCGAGAAGGAGTTCGACGTCACGCTCGTCAACACGTCCGTCCAGGACGTGTGCGACGAGCTGGTAGCCTTGTTGGCTGACCAGTAAGCGACCTACCAGTGGAAGGCCACCGAGTGGCAGCCAGCAACGAGGGCATCACCAACCCGTCGATCGACGAGCTCCTGGAGGTCGTCGACACCAAGTACGGCCTCGTCAGCATCGCGGCCAAGCGCGCCCGGCAGATCAACGCCTACTACGCCCAGCTGGGCGAGGGCCTGCTGGAGTACGTCGGCCCGCTCGTCGAGACCCAGGTGCAGGAGAAGCCCCTGTCGATCGCGCTCCGCGAGACCCGCGAGGGCCTTCTGAACGCCGAGCCCATCGAGGGCTGACCCCGGTGCGTGCCGGTCCGGCACGTGATGGGATCGTGAGGGGATGACCTCCCGTAAGCCGCGTGTCGTGCTCGGTGTGAGCGCCGGGATCGCCGCGTACAAGGCGTGCGAGCTGCTCCGGCGGCTCACCGAGTCCGGCCACGACGTCACCGTCGTGCCGACCGCCGACGCGCTCCGCTTCGTCGGCGAGCCGACCTGGGCCGCGCTGTCGGGCAACCCGGTGTCCCCGCAGGTGTGGGACGGGGTCGCCGAGGTCCCGCACGTGCGGCTCGGGCAGGGCGCCGACCTCGTGTTCGTCGCCCCCGCCACCGCCGACCTGCTCGCCAGGGCCGCGCAGGGGCTGGCCGACGACCTGCTCACCAACACGCTGCTCACCGCCCGCTGCCCCGTCGTGTTCGCGCCCGCGATGCACACCGAGATGTGGGAGCACCCGGCGACCCGGGCGAACGTGGCGACGCTGCGGTCCCGGGGCGCGGTCGTGGTCGAGCCCGCGTCCGGGCGGCTCACCGGCAAGGACACCGGCCGCGGCCGGCTGCCCGACCCCGCCGAGCTGTTCGAGGTGGCGCGGCACGTCCTGGCCCGCGGCGCCGGCGGCCGCGACCTGGCCGGCCGGCACATCGTGATCTCCGCGGGCGGCACCCGGGAGCCGATCGACCCCGTCCGGTTCATCGGGAACCGCTCGTCCGGGCTGCAGGGGTACGCCCTCGCCCGCACCGCGGTGGCCCGCGGCGCCCGCGTGACGCTCGTCTCCGCCAACGTTGCGCTGCCCGATCCGGCCGGCGCCGAGATCGTCCCCGTCGGGTCGGCCGAGGAGATGCACAAGGCCGTGGTGGGGGCCGCGGGCGCCGCCGACGCGGTCGTGATGGCCGCCGCCGTCGCCGACTTCCGCCCGGTCGGCTACCGCGGCTCGAAGATCAAGAAGGCCGAGGGGGCGGAGCCGGAGCCGATCCGGCTCGCCAAGAACCCCGACATCCTCGCCGAGCTGGGGGAGAGCCGCCGGCCCGGGCAGGTGATCGTCGGTTTCGCGGCCGAGACCGACGACGTGCTCGCCAACGGCCGCGCCAAGCTCGCCCGCAAGCGCTGCGACCTCCTCGTCGTCAACCAGGTCGGGGAGAACCTCACCTTCGGCCGGCCCGACAACGAGGCCGTGATCCTCGGCGCGGACGGCTCGCAGACCGAGGTGCCGCGCGGTGCCAAGGAGGACCTCGCGGAGACCGTCTGGGACCTCGTCGCGGCCCGCTTGCCGTCCGCGTCCCCGCCGGAGGGATCCGGAGGGGCGTCCCCGGAAGGCGGCCCGGAATGACGGGAGACGTCCCGCACCGGCGCGTGTGGCGGTGTCCGGCACCGATCCCGCTAGACTTCTGGGCCTAGCACCCTGGGGAACCCGGGCGGGGGGCCGGCGTCCCCCGCCGAACTCGACAAAGAATCCGTCCTGCGACGTCAGTCAGCAGCCGCTGCAAGGAGTTCACGTACGTGTCTCGCCGCCTGTTCACCTCCGAGTCCGTGACCGAAGGACACCCGGACAAGATCGCGGACCAGATCAGCGACGCGATCCTCGACTCGATGCTCAAGGACGACCCGAAGAGCCGGGTCGCCGTCGAGACGATGATCACGACCGGCCAGGTGCATGTGGCCGGTGAGGTCACCACCGAGACCTATGTGGACATCCCGGGTGTGATCCGGGAGAAGATCCTGGAGATCGGCTACGACTCGTCCAAGAAGGGCTTCGACGGCCACTCCTGCGGCGTGTCGGTGTCCATCGGCGCGCAGTCGCCCGACATCGCGCAGGGCGTCGACGACGCCTACGAGACCCGCGAGGGCGAGGGCGTCGACGACCTGGACCGGCAGGGCGCCGGCGACCAGGGCCTGATGTTCGGCTACGCCACCAGCGAGACGCCCGAGCTGATGCCGCTGCCGATCACGCTCGCGCACCGGCTCGCGCAGCGGCTGTCGGCGGTCCGCAAGAGCGGCGACGTGCCCTACCTGCGCCCGGACGGCAAGACCCAGGTCACCATCGAGTACGACGGCGACCGCGGCGTCCGCCTCGACACCGTCGTGGTGTCCAGCCAGCACGCTCCCGACATCGACCTGAAGGAGCTGCTCGCGCCGGACGTGAAGGAGCACGTGGTCGACCCGGTGCTCGCCCAGTTCGACCTCGACATCGAGGGCTACCGGCTGCTGGTGAACCCGACCGGCCGGTTCGAGATCGGCGGCCCGATGGGCGACGCCGGCCTCACCGGCCGCAAGATCATCGTCGACACCTACGGCGGCATGGCCCGGCACGGCGGCGGCGCGTTCTCCGGCAAGGACCCGTCCAAGGTCGACCGGTCCGCCGCGTACGCGATGCGCTGGGTCGCCAAGAACATCGTGGCCGCGCAGCTCGCCGACCGCGCCGAGGTGCAGGTCGCGTACGCGATCGGCAAGGCGCACCCCGTCGGCGTGTTCGTGGAGACGTTCGGCACCGAGAGGGTCGCCCCGGAGAAGATCGAGAAGGCGGTCGACGACGTGTTCGACCTGCGTCCGGCCGCGATCGTCCGCGACCTGGACCTGCTCCGCCCGATCTACTCGCAGACCGCCGCCTACGGCCACTTCGGCCGGTCGGAGCCCGACTTCTCCTGGGAGTCCACCGACCGCGCCAAGGACCTGGCCTCCGCCGCCGGTCTCTGACCGCCCGCCGCCCCTCTGGAAGCGTGAGGAAGCCCCGGGGACGTTCTCCCCGGGGCTTCGTCGTCCGCGCGGTGCCGCGGCCGGTCAGGAGCCGCAGTGGTTGCCGCGGTGCAGGCCGTAGCGGGCGGCGATGGTGTAGCGGCCGGGCTCGTGCGCCGTCAGCCGCACGAAGTCGCCCTCGCGCGCCAGGCAGGCGTCCCCGCCGGTGGCGCTCAGCCAGGGCGACCAGGAGACCCGCACGAGGACGGACCCGCGGGTCGGCATGTCGACGACGAGTTCGCCCGCGTTGAGCTCGTGCACGGACGCGGGAGCGTCGATCAGCGGTGTCGGCCGCGCGACCTGGAACAGGCGCCAGTGCTCGTCCCGCCAGACCTCCGTCAGGTACGGCTGGCCGCCCTCGACGAGCGCGGCCTCGTCCTGCGCGGACCAGTCGACCTCCTGCTCGGGCAGGACGACGTACTGCACCGCCCACTCGTGCAGCCAGTCGCGGTAGGAGGCGGGCGTCAGCGCGCCGTCCTCGTAGAACAGCTTGTGGCGTTCGGCGTCGACCTGGCGGTTCCAGCCGCGCGCGAGGACGAAGTGGCGGCTGAGGCCGGACGACTCCCAGTGCGACCGCAGCGGCACGACCTCGATCCGGGCCCTCTCGGCGCCGAGGGCGTCCAGTTCGGCGACGAGCCCGCGGGCGTGGTCGGCCGCGGATGCCGCCGGCTCGGTGTGGATGAGGTCGTCGACGGGCTTCACGACCTGCCAGGACGCGGTGACGATGAACGCCAGCGACAGCACGGCGATCCGCACCCGGCCCTGCGCGCGGGCGACCGCCGACAGCAGGAACATCCCGCCGAACAGCAGCGACAGGCGTTCGACGTTGCTGCCGACGGGGGAGGGGATCAGCCAGGTCAGGATGATGCCGGCCAGGTAGACGCCCGCGCCGACGCGCACGAACGTCCAGTTCTTCGGCGCGCACAGCAGGACCGCGATGACGCTGGTCACGGCGGGCAGCACGATCGCGGTGAGCGAGATCGGCTGCACGCCGCTGAACGGGAAGAGCAGGCTCGTCGTCCCCACGACCAGGGGCAGGCCGGCGGCGACGCACACGCCCGCGCGGCGGCGGCCGGTCAGGAACAGCGCGGCGGCCAGCACCAGCAGGAACAGGCCGGCGACCGGGCTCGCGAGCGAGGCCAGCACGCCGAGGACGACCATCCCGGCGGCGCGCAGGGCGGGCGTGCCGCGCGAGGTGAACGCCAGGATCGTCGCCATGAGGGCGAACAGCAGGCCCAGGCCGAACGTGACGCGGCCCGAGGCGGCGTTGCACGACAGCGCGAACGCGGCCCACAGCGACGCGGGCAGCGCCACCGGGGCCCGGAACTTCTTGAGCAGGTACGCGGTCAGGGTGGCCGAGAGGGTGCCGGTCACCACCGCGACCGTCCGTATGCCGAACAGCGCCATCACGTACGGCGATATGACGCTGTAGGACGCCGGGTGCATCCCGCCGTACCAGGCGAAGCTGTACGCCGCGCCGGGATGTTTCCAGGCGAAGTCGGTCCACGCGGCCTGGGCGGCGAGGTCGCCTCCCTCGGCGGCGAGGAACAGCGCCCACACCAGATGGAGGACGGCGGCGGCGAACGTGGCCGCCACCACCGGGTGGCGGGCCCGCTTCTCCCACATCCGCCATGCGGACGGAGGGCTCGCGGGACGGCGCGGCGATCCATGCCGGACCGGGGCGTCCGCCCGCTCTTCAGTATGCGCTGTGGTCACTTGGGTATGCGCTGGGGTCACTTCGCCTGCACGGGCTCGTCGGACGGCGGGGGCGCGGAGGGACAGCGGGCAATGGGCCGGCGGGACGCGCGCCCGTTCAACCTGATCAACCCTAGCGTGCGCGTCCCGCTGTCGGGTTGGTCTGGTAGGACGGTGGCGTGACGAAGGACGGCGGGGGAACGGACCTGATCCCGGGGCTGGACGACCTCCCCCGGGTGCCCGCCGACAAGCCCGGAAAGCCGGGCGCGGCGGGCAAGCCGAGCAAGCCGGGCACGGCGAAGAAGACGGGCAAGGGGAGGAAGGGGGCGCGCCGTCCGGCGGAGGAGCTGCCGGTGGCGCGGGTCGCGGTCGACATGTCCCTGCCGCACCTGGACCGGCCCTTCGACTATCTGGTGCCCGCCGAACTGGACGCCAGGGCCGTGCCGGGGTGCCGGGTCCGGGTGCGGTTCGCCGGGCAGCTCGTCGACGGGTTCCTGCTGGAGCGGGCCGCCGAGAGCGGCCACGACGGGAAGCTGCTGTTCCTGGAGCGGGTCACCTCGTCCGAGCGGGTCCTGACGCCGGAGATCGCCGCGCTGGTCCGGGAGGTGGCCGACCGGTACGCGGGCACGTTCGCGGACGTGCTGAGGCTGGCCGTCCCGCCGCGGCACGCCCGCGTCGAGGCCGAACCCGTCCCGGAGGCCGAGGACCGCGAGACGCCGGGAGAGGTCGCCGCCGGCGTCTGGGCGGACTATCCGGCCGGGCCGTCGTTCCTGAGCGCCCTCGCCGGCGGAAGGGCGCCCCGCGCGGTCTGGACGGCGCTGCCGGGGCCCGGCTGGACGGCCGCCATCGCGCGGGCCGTCGCCGCCACGCTGAGCGGCGGACGAGGTGCGATCGTGGTGGTCGCCGACGGGCGCGACGCGGCCCGCGTGGACGCCGCCCTCACGGCCGAGCTGGGGGAGGGCCTGCACGTCGCCCTGACGGCGGAGCTCGGCCCGGCCGAGCGCTACCGCAGGTGGCTCGCCGTCCTGCGCGGCAGGGCGCGGGCCGTCGTCGGCACCCGCGCCACCATGTTCGCGCCCGTCGCCGATCTCGGGCTGGTCGTGCTGTGGGACGACGGCGACGACGTCCACGCCGAACCCCACGCGCCCTACCCGCACCCGCGCGACGTCCTCGCCCTCCGCGCGCACAGGACGGGGGCCGGGGCGCTGATCGGCGGGTTCACCAGGACCACCGACGCCACGCAGCTGGTGGAGACCGGCTGGGCGCACGCCCTGTCCGCCGGCCGCGAGCGCGTCCGGGCGGAGATGCCCCGCGTCCGCTACGTGGGGGAGGACGCGCAGCTCGCCCGGGACGCCGCGGCCCGCACGGCACGCCTGCCGAACGTCGCGTTCGAGGCGGCCCGGCACGCGCTTGAGGACGGGCCCGTCCTCGTCCAGGTGCCGAGGCGCGGATACGTGCCGGGCATCGCGTGCGGACGCTGCCGCGAACCGGCGCGGTGCGAGGCGTGCCAGGGGCCCCTGTCGCTGGCGTCGTCCCACGCCGCGCCCTACTGCCGGTGGTGCGGACGTATCGCGGGTGACTGGCACTGCCCCGAGTGCGGTTTCTTCCAGGTGCGCGCCGTCGTGGTGGGCGCCAAGCGCACCGCGGAGGAGCTGGGCCGGGCGTTCCCCGGCGTGCCGGTACGGACGTCCGGGCGCGATGCGATCCTCGAACGGATCGGCCCGGAACGCGCCCTCGTGGTGTCCACGCCGGGCGCGGAGCCTCCCGCCGAGGACGGGTACAGGGCCGCGCTGCTGCTCGACGGCTGGGTCCTGCTGGGCCGCCCGGACCTGCGCGCCGGTGAGGAGACGCTGCGGCGCTGGATGAACGCCGCGTCGCTCGTCCGCCCGCAGGGCCCGGTGATCGTGGCCGCCGAAGGGTCGCTTCCGGCCGTCCAGGCGCTCGTCCGCTGGGATCCCGTCACCTACGCGGAGCGCGAGCTGGCCGAGCGCGGGGAGGCGGGGTTCCCGCCCGCCGCGCGGATGGCCTCGCTCACCGGCTCCCCGGCGGCCGTCCGCGAACTGCTGGCCGACGCCCGGCTGCCCGACGGCGCGGAGGCGCTGGGGCCGGTCCCCGTGCCGGTTACCCAGGGCCCACCGCAGGCGGGAGCCGGCGTCCAGGAGCGGGAACGCGCGCTGGTACGCGTGCCCCGCCGGGCGGGACACGCCCTGGCGCGCGCGCTGAAGGAGGCCCAGGGCGTGCGCAGTGCGCGCAAGGCCGCCGACACCGTAAGGGTCCAGATCGACCCCCTGGAGCTGATCTGACCAATAGGGTTCTCGGGTGGCCGACAACTGGGTGGAGGGCACCGCCGGCGACCTGCGGCGGTGGGCGGACGAGCGCGGCGAGGCGCTGGACGAGCAGGGGGTCCTCATCCTGCTCGGCCTCGCGCGGGAGGAGATGGGCCTCGCGGGCCCGGAGGAGCTGACCCCGGACGGGATCCGCGGGCTGCTGCTGGAGGTCTTCCCCGAGACCGTGGTCGCCTCGGGCGACGACGTCCCCACCGTCCTGGACGCCCTCCGCAAGATCGTGTCCTATCTGCGCGACACCGCCGCCGTCCCCGCGCCGGACGCCGACGCGCTCGCGGCGGAGATCGACCGGGCCGCGCCCCGGTTCGCCGAGGTCGTGTCCGCGGCCGACAGCGAGGAGCGGGCGGCGGCCGCCGAGGTGATCGGCGGGCTGCTGGAGGCCGACGGGGTCTCGCTGGACGACCAGGAGGCCGTCGACGCGTGGGTGCGCGCGTTCGAGTCGCTGCCGGAGGCCGAGCGCTACGCCCGCACCGAGGAGTACCTGCGGCGGACCGGTGAGCTGGTCGTGCCGCCGGTCCGGCCGGCGCCCGTGGCCGACGTGGCCGCGGCGGCGCGCGGGTCCCGGCTCACCGGGACGGTCCTGGCCCTCGCCGACTGGACGGGCGAGCGCGCCCTCACCGAGCACGACACGCTCACGGACGCCGACATCGAGGCGGCCGGCGCCGCCCTCGGCCTCGACACGCCGCGCCGATACGGGCAACTGGAGGACGAGGGCGAGCTGGAACGGCTGTGGTGGGCCGCCGTGGAGGCGGACGTCATCACGGCCGAGCAGGGCACCGCCTCCCCGGGGCCGGCCGGTGCCGGCCTGCGGTCCGATGACGACGAGGCGCTGCTCGCCGCATGGCTGCCGCTGTTCGAGGCGGTCGCCGTGCCCGGTCACGACTACGCCGACGGCCTGGACGCGCTGGAACTCGTCCAGAACGAGCTGACCGGCGTCCTCATCCACCTGTACGAGCAGGAGGAGCCGACCGAGCCGGAGATCCTGGCCGGGGCGCTGCTCGGCCACGTCGAGGAGGCCTACGACCTGTCCGACGCCGACGCCATGACGGCCCTCGTCCAGGACGCGTTCCACCTGGAGCTGGCGACCCTCGAGGACTGGGGGATCGTCGAACGGGCCGGGGACGGGCGGGCGCTGACGGCGCTCGGCGTGTGGGCCGTCCGGCAGCTGCTGCTGGCGGATGGCTTCACCGCCCCGCTCATCGGCGAGCTGGCCGGTGCGCGCGCGTCCGAGCTCATCGCGGGGCTCACCTGGTACCGGCCGGAGGCCGCCGACGAGGAGATCGACGGCTGGCTGGCCGCGCACGACCCCAAGGACGCCGCCGCCGACCTGCTGGACGTGATGCGGACCGGCGGCCCCGGCGCCCGCAACCTGGCCGCGGCCGTCCTGCACCGCATCGGCCCGGAGGCCGCGGGCGTGGTGCGCGCCGCGCGGGAGCACCCGCTCGTCTCGCCCTACGCCGCGCTCTGGCTGAACGGCGTCGGCGACCCGGCCGGACGGGAACTGGCGCGCGAGGAGTACCTCTGGGTGTTCGTCGACACCGTCTCGGGGATGCTGGAGACCGCCGAGCCCGACGAGGCGGTCGAGGCCGCCCTGATCGACGCTCCGCCCGAGGCGGAGATGAAGGTCATGGTCGACGAGCTGTGGCGCACGGACCATCCGGGCGCGGCCGACGTCCTGGAGGCCCTGGGCGCGCACCATCCCGACAGGGCGACGGCCAAGGCCGCCCGCACCGCCGCCTACAAGGCGCGCTCGGCGCACCAGGGCGGGCCCCGCAGAGTGTGAAGCGGCGTGTGAAGGAGCGGCGGATGTCTCCGTAGACTGGGCGGATACATCCCATACGCAAGAGAATCTCGCAGGAAACGGAGCCCTCGTTGGCCGTCAAGCCCATCCGCCTCTTCGGCGATCCCGTGCTGCGCACGCCCGCGGAGCCGGTGAAGGACTTCGACAAGGAGCTGCGCCAGCTCGTCAAGGACCTCACCGACACGATGATCGACGCTCCCGGCGCGGGCCTGGCGGCGCCGCAGCTCGGCGTGGGCCTGCGGGTGTTCACCTACTACGTCGACGACATGCTCGGCCACGTGGTCAACCCCACCCTGGACCTGTCGGACGAGCAGGAGACCGACGACGAGGGCTGCCTCTCCCTGCCGGGCCTCGCGTTCCCCACGCCGCGGTCGGTCGGCGCCGTGGCGAAGGGCTTCAACATGCACGGCGAGCCCATCACGCTGGAGGGCACGCACCTGCTGGCCCGCTGCGTCCAGCACGAGACCGACCACCTCGACGGGATCATCTTCATCGACCGGATGGACCCCGAGCAGCGCAAGGCCGCGATGAAGGCCATCCGGGAGGCCGAGTGGTTCGGCGACCCGGCCCCCGTCGTCAAGGAGTCGCCGCACCGGACCCTCGGGAAGGCGATCTAGGTGCGTCTCGTCTTCGCCGGCACTCCCGAGACGGCGCTCCCGGCGCTGACGGCGCTGCTGGGGTCCTCGCACGAGGTGGTGGCGGTCGTGACCCGCCCCGACCGGCCCGCGGGCCGTGGAAGGCAACTGAGCGCCTCGCCGGTCGCCGCGCTCGCCGCCGAGGCGGGGATCGAGGTGCTCAAGCCGGCCAAGGCCCGCGACCCCGAGTTCCTCGACCGGCTCCGCGCGATCGCGCCCGACTGCTGCCCGGTCGTCGCCTACGGGGCCCTGCTGCCCCGCGAGGCGCTCGGCATCCCCCGGCACGGCTGGGTGAACCTGCACTTCTCGCTGCTGCCCGCGTGGCGCGGCGCCGCGCCCGTGCAGCGCGCCATCCTGCACGGCGACGACATGACCGGGGCGGCCACGTTCCAGATCGAGGAGGGTCTCGACACCGGCCCGGTGTACGGGGTCCTCACCGAGCCGATCCTGCCGGGCGACACGTCCGGTGAGCTCCTGGGGCGCCTCGCCGTCGCGGGCGCGACGCTCCTGCTCGACACGATGAACGGCATCGAGGCGGGGGTCCTGGAGCCCCGGCCGCAGCCGACCGAGGGCGTGTCCCACGCGGCGAAGCTGACGCCCGAGGACGGCCACGTCGACTGGCGTAGTCCCGCACTGCGCATTGACCGCCTCGTGCGCGCGTGTACGCCCGCCCCCGGCGCGTGGACGAACTTCCGTGACATGCGGGTCAAGCTGGGCCCGGTCCGCCCCGCGCCCGGCGCGGAGACGCTGGCGCCCGGCGAGATCCGCCCGGGAAAGAACGAGGTACTGGTGGGAACGGCCACGCACCCCGTCGTGCTCGGCGACGTCCAGCCGCAGGGCAAGCGGCGCATGGCGGCCGCCGATTGGGTGCGCGGGGTCGGCCTCACCGGCGAGGACGCGCTGCACTGATGCCGCCTACCCGCAACCGCCGACACGTCCCGAACCGCAGGCCGGGCGGCCCCCGCAAGACGGGCCGCCCCCAGGACCTCGTCCGCCGCACGGCGTTCGACGTCATCCGCGCGGTCGAGACCCGCGACGCCTACGCGAACCTCCTGCTGCCCAAGCGCCTGCACGACCGCGGCCTGACCGGGCGCGACGCCGCCCTCGCCACCGAACTCACCTACGGGACGCTGCGCGGCCGCGGCACCTATGACGCGGTCCTCGCGCTGTGCAGCGACCGTGAGCTGCGCCGCATCGACGCCCCGCTGCTGGACGTCCTGCGCCTGGGCGCGCATCAGATCCTCGGTACCCGGATCCCGCCGCACGCCGCCGTGGGGACCACCGTGGAGCTGGCCCGTTCCGTGTCCGGCCCCGGCCAGGCCAAGTTCGCCAACGCGGTGCTCCGCAAGGTCGCCACCCGCGACCTGGACTCCTGGCTGGAGATCGTGGCGCCGTCGGACGCCGACGCGACGACCCGCCTGTCGGTCGCGCACAGCCACCCGAAGTGGATCGTGTCCGCCCTGCGCGATGCCGTCGGGCCGGACGAGATCGGCGAACTCCTCGCCGCCGACAACGCCCGCCCGAGGGTGACGCTGGTCGCCCGCCCCGGCCGGGCCACCTTGGCGGAGTTGCGGGAGTACGGCGCGGAGCCCGCCCAGTACTCGCCCTATGCCGCCGTACTGCCCGAAGGGGACCCGGCCGGTATCGCCGCCGTCCGCGATGGGCGCGCCGCCGTCCAGGACGAGGCCAGCCAGATGGTCGCCCTGGCCCTGGCCGCGGCCCCCTTGGACGGCCGTGACGCCCGCTGGGCGGACCTGTGCGCCGGCCCCGGGGGCAAGGCGGGCCTACTGGCCGCCCTGGCAAACCAGCGCGACGCACGCCTCTTGGCCGCCGACGTCCAGCCGCACCGTGCCGCGCTCGTCCAGCGAGCGGTCGACACCCGTACGGGTGTGGTCGCCGCCGACGGAACCGTCCCCGCATGGCGTCCCGGAGTCTTCGACCGGGTCATGGTGGACGCGCCCTGCACCGGCCTGGGAGCACTGCGCCGCCGCCCCGAGTCCCGCTGGCGCCGGGGCCCCGAAGCGGTCGCCGAGCTGGGCCCGCTCCAGCGGAGACTGCTCACCGCCGCACTGGAGTCGGTGCGCCCCGGCGGTGTGGTCGCCTACGTCACCTGCTCACCCCACCTGGCCGAGACCCGCGTGGTGGTGGACGACGTCCTGCGCAAGCGCGACGACGTCGAACGGCTCGACGCACCGGCGGTCCTCACCTCGCTCAGCGCGGACCTCACCGGTGTGGGCGACGGCCCGTACGCACAGTTCTGGCCGCACCGCCACGGCACGGACGCGATGTTCCTGGCCCTCCTGCGCCGCACGTAGCCCATGGGAGGTGTGTGCTGACCGACTTCATGCTCTTCATGTCGTACCTGGGCAGCTCGGCCTTCTACGTCCCGCTGCTCGTCGCGCTGTTCTGGTGCGTGGCGCCGCGCCTGGCGGCGCGGGCGTCGGTCGTCCTGCTGTCCGGCGCGCTGCTCAACACGCTCCTCAAGCTGGTCTTCCACGAACCGCGCCCGTACTGGACGGACCCCGCCGTCCAGGGCAGGCAGTCGCTGTCGTCCTTCGGCATGCCCTCCGGCCACGCCCAGAACGGAATCGTCGCCTGGGGGTTCTTCGCCGCCCAGACCGGGCGGCGGCTCCTCTGGGTGGGCGCCGCCGTCGTCATCGCCTTGATCGGGGTGTCCCGCGTCTACCTGGGCGTCCACTCGACCGGCCAGGTCCTCGCGGGATGGGCCATCGGCCTGACCCTGCTGGTCGCCGTCCTGGCGCTCGAACCCATCGTCGTCCCGTGGTGGACCAGCCGCCACCTGGCCGTGCAGCTGGCCCTCTCACTGGTCATCTCCCTGCTGCTGCTGGCAGCGGCCTGGGGCGCGTGGCAGTCGCTGGAGAACTGGCAGTGGCCCCAGGCGTGGGCGGACGCCATACGGGCGGCCGGGGGCCAGACCGCCCCCGTCACGCTGACGGACTCGGCCCGAGCCTCCGGCGCACTCTGCGGCGCCCTCGCGGGCCTGTCGCTCCTCGCGGCACGCGGCTGGTTCGACCCCGGCGGGCACGCCTGGCAGCGCCTCGCCCGCCTCCCCGTGGGCCTCGCCGGAGCCGCCGCCATAGCCGCCCTCGACCTGCTGCCGGACGGGACGAACCTCGCCCAGGCGTTCGCCGTCCAGACGCTGCTCGCCCTCTGGGTCACCTCGGGGGCCCCCGAGGTGTTCGTCCGGCTCCGCCTGGCCGCCCGTCCCACCCCCGGTCTCACCCGGCCGGGTGACGATCGGGCCGGACTGCACCAATAGAATCTGGGGCATCATGGCTCCGCAGATCTCACCCAGCATCCTGTCCGCCGACTTCGCCCGTCTGGCCGAGGACGTCGAGCGCATCGCCGACTCCGCCGACTGGGTCCATGTCGACGTCATGGACAACCACTTCGTGCCCAACCTCACCCTCGGACTGCCGGTCGTCCAGGCGCTGCTGAAGCACAGCAGGCTGCCGATCGACTGCCATCTGATGATCGAGGACCCCGACCGCTGGGCACCCGAGTACGCGGAGGCGGGCGCGAAGAGCGTCACCATCCACGCGGAGGCGGCGAAGGCCCCCATCCGCACCCTGCGCACCATCCGCGCCGCCGGCGCGCGCGCGGGGCTCGGCATCAACCCGGCCACCCCGGTGGACGGCTTCGAAGACCTCCTCGGCGAGGTCGACATGCTCCTGCTGATGACGGTCGAGCCGGGCTTCGGCGGCCAGAAGTTCCTGGACGTCGTCCTGCCGAAGGTCCGCCGCGCCCGCGAGCTCATCAAGGGCCGCGACCTGCCCGTGTGGCTCCAGGTGGACGGCGGCGTCAGCGCCGAGACGATCGAACGCTGCGCCGAGGCCGGCGCGGACGTCTTCGTCGCCGGCAACGCCGTCTACGGCGCCGACGACCCGGTGCAGGCGATCCGCAACCTCCGCGCCCAGGCCGAGGAGGCCACGGCCAAGGCGAACTGGTGATCCTGCCCTGCGCCGCCGTCCTGTTCGACGTGGACGGCACCCTGGTCGACTCCACCCCCCTCGTCGAGCGCGCGGCCCGCGCATGGGCCGCCGAGTACGGCATCGACCCGGACGAGTTCCTCGCCGATGCCCACGGCCGCCGCACGAGCGACCGCGTCGCCGACTTCCTCCCACCCGACCGGGTCCCCGAAGCCACCGCCCGCCTGGACGCCCTCGAATCAACCGGCACAGACGGAATCACCGCGCTCCCGGGCGCGGTGGCCCTCCTGACCACCTTGAACGGCCTGCCCCACGCCTTCGTCACCTCGATGGACAGGCAGCAGCTCAAACTCCGCACGACCGTGGCAGGCGTCCCCGTCCCACCGGTGGTCGTCACAGCGGAAGACGTCCCGATGGGCAAACCCGACCCGTCCGGCTACCTCCAGGCGGCGGCGCACCTGGGCGTGGACCCGTCCACCTGCGTGGTCATCGAGGACGCCCCCGCAGGCATAGCCGCGGCCCGCGCCGCCGGCGCCACCGTCCTGGCAGTGACCACCAGCCACGACCCCTCCGCCCTAACCACGGCCCACCACATCATCACGGACCTCACGACCGTGACCGCAACCCCGAGCGGCGTCCGCCTGACCCTCTGACCGCCGCGGAGGAGTGCGCGGCCGTCAGAAGGGTGGGGTCACGCTGCCGAGCGATGCGTGCCATGAGCGTCGCCGATCGGAAGGGTGAACGCTCGGGTTCCTCCGAATGCCCGGCGCGCTCTATCGAAGCACGCGCGTTATGTCCCTTTCCGTGCCTTGTCGGTGTAGTTGGTCGAAGATGGCATTACGAGCACGATCTGACGTGCGCCAGTCGACCCGGGGGCCGACGTGGACATCAGCGCGGTGTTGACGATCACATCCGAGGTGGCGGGAGCCACCGGTTTGGTGACCGTGTCGTCCAGTGCGTCCCAATGGATGAAGAGGACTGCCAGGCTGCGCCGGCAAGCGGATGTGGCCAAAGAGGTCCTTGGTCTGCATCAGGGTCGGATGGTCGCCTACCGGCATGATTCACGGCATGTCCTCTACAACGAGTCTCTTCACCCCGACAATCTTCATGGCCTCGTCGCGGCGAGCGGCAATGACTACATCCGGGCTCAAGAGGCGGGGCGTCTGCGGGTCGAGGACGAGATACGCACCCACGTCACGCACGACCTGGTGCTGATCGGCAGCCCGACTGCAGAGGGGTTGTCGCGGGTGCTGTTCGGCTACGAACTCGATGGTGACGCCGATTCGCTGGTCCTGGGCGACGCACCCGTGGACCTTCCCTACCGATGGATCCTCTCCAAGAACCAGGTCGCAGATGGAGCGGTCGCCCGGCGTTTTGTCGCGGGGCGAGGGATGGTCGAGAGGCCCAACTGGCGTATCCAAGGCCCTGACCGCAGCTTCGTGCCGCGAGTTGACGGGGACGGTGTTCTCCTGGAGGACTATCTCCTCGTCACCAAGCTCCGGAACTACCTCTCGCCGGTCGCATTGGACGACGGGCGCGCAGTGATCAGCTTCGGCGGCACCCACGGCACCGGCACCCGGGCGCTCGGCCTGATCTTCCGGGACAAGGACGTCCTCCGGGAAATCGTGGGCCAGTTACGTTCTCGACCCGCCGCGTTCCAGATGCTGTTCCGGGTAGGCGACATCGCACACGATCCGAGGACGGGGAGCCGTGCCCGCACGATAGAACTGGTCGAGAACGCCATCGTCCTGCCCGACAGCGACCAGGTCTGGCGCACGGCTGCGCAGACCCTTGAGAGGAACCTGCCGTGACGTTGCGCAAGTGCCCAGAGGTGAAGTACGCGCCGAGAGAGGTCTTCGAGAAGATACTCGAATACGCGGTGATCCCCACGTTCGACCTGGTAGTGGAACTGCCAGAGGGCGGCGGTGTCGTGCTCGTTCGGCGCACCATCGCGCCCTACCAGAACAAGTGGGCGCTCCCCGGTCTGCGCATGTTCAAGCCGGAGGGCATCGACGACGTCATCGCCCGCATCGCTGAGGACGAACTCGGCCTGGACGTCGATGTGGACGGCAAACGGTTCCTCGGCCAGTACGTCGGCCGCTTCAAGACCGAGCACGAGCGGCAGGACCTCTCCACGGGCTACGTCGTCAGCGCGTTGAGCACCGACATCCGTATCAACCCCGACCACTTCTCCGGCCACCAGATCATCCAGAAGTGGGGAGAGGTGCCACCCGCCACCGGCGCGATGTACCGCTACTACCTGGCGCGGTACTTCGACCACGCCGACGACCCCCGCGACGCTCCCGACCCACGCTGACCCGTCACCGGCCACCCCCGCTTCGTTGATCTGCGGCGTGTTGTTGTTTTTGGGGGGGGGGGTGAGAAAAAAACACCCCGCTAAAAACCGCGCCGGCCCCCGGGGGGGGGGGGCGCCCGGTGCGGGGGGGTGTCG